>JAGLUH010000403.1 GCA_023134875.1 Candidatus Zixiibacteriota bacterium | reverse complement strand
CGCCGGTGATTGGTTTTATCTGCCCATGCTCTTCGAAGGAGCCGCCCATTGCCAGCAACTCATCGATCTGCGCTCGCCAACCAGCGTCATCCTCCGCCATCCGCAGCCATTCTCTCGCAGCCTGATAGCAATTTATCTCTCCAGCAAAGAAGCGGCTCCGTATCGCCGATGGCAGAATTCGCCGTGGCTGGAACCGGTCGGGCAACATCTTGCTCGGTTGAAGCCTTTCAATACGCTCGACTACTGGCCCGGTCTCAGCCTCCTCCATCTCCCTCCCGATAGCAGCTACGGCGTGCTCAGTGTCAACTTCGGGAGTTGCCACTGACTCGGGGATACTTTCTTCAAGAGGGTTGTAGCGGATTCGCTTTCGTTTGCTCATGAGAAACCTCTCAAAAGAGATATACGTACCGCGGTACGCAATTCTTAATCTATACTTTCACCGGCCTCAACGTTCGTTTCACCACCTCCTCTACCAGACGGGAATACTCCTGCGTCGCTCTCGAGGCAGAGGCCAGCCGTCCATCCTGACGCGAGCGCGGCGGTCGGTAAGTGAAAACATCCATATGCGCCGAGTGGGCATAGATCAGATCAGTCGTTTCATGTATCGGTGATAGCATTTGTCCGGGAAAACTTTCGTTCAGATAATCCAGGATCTCCTGCACCTCACTTCGCTGTGTGACGCAGCGGGTCGGTAGATAGCCCAGGATCTGTAGATCTTGACGCTTTAGATGGCGCCGTACCTGCCCGATCGCTGCCTGCAGCTCCTTCAAGCCGGAAAGTCCCAGGTAAGAAGGTTCAACCGGGATGAGCACGTGCGTCGCCGACACCAGTGCATTTATCATCAGGTCGTCGAGTGTTGGTGGTGTGTCTATTATCACATATGCGTATAGGTCGAGAATAGGCTCAATCGCGCGCGCCAAACGTGTCTCGCGAGCCATCAGTGAGGGTATGCGCATGCGGGCATCTGTCATTGCCTGAGTATTGTTGGGTATGAAATGCAGGTTATGGTGATGCTCCGCCCTCCGTATCATCCGTTGCACCGAGGGAGGCGGATCTTCGATTAGCAACGCCGCCAGGGACCCGTCCGGCGCCGCAAGGTGACGTCCAAATGCTATCGCCATCAGGGCGTGAGTCTGAGGGTCGGTGTCGATAAGCAGCACGCGATTGGGCGATCGTGCCTCGTGTTGCAGCCAGATCGCAAGCCCAGCTGCCAGGTTGACCGCGGTGGTGGTCTTACCTACACCACCCTTTTGATTTGCTACAGCTATCACAATTGCCATGTAGCCACTCCGCAACGACCAACGTATCTTAGCACAAAGTAAATTAAGGGGCAACAGCGTTTAGCCTAACTTTGGTATTATAACCATAAAATTACGGTAATTATGTTGTGTAGATTGGTTATTTATGCGATAATTGGGCGATCACGGGGGGAGTAAGCCTATGGCACTACAGCTCACAGACGCAGAATGGCACCTGGCGCGCCTTGAGCGTCTTGGTCTCAAGGAGGATCCGTTCACGCTCTCGGCGGATCCACGCTACTTATACCTCGGGCCCGAGCATTTCGCCGTTTACCGTCAGATCCAGGGTGTTATCGCCCGCCGTCGCGGGTTGGCGTTGGTTATCGGCGACATGGGGGTGGGGAAGAGCTCGCTTGCGCGGCGTTTGTACGATATATATGCCCCGCAGGAGGCCGTCACCATCTGTTACATTCACAATGCCGCCTTCAAGTCAGCA
>JAGLUH010000402.1 GCA_023134875.1 Candidatus Zixiibacteriota bacterium | reverse complement strand
CACCGATCTGCCTTCAACAACATGATTGATGATCTTGAGAGGGAACTTCAGTTCCTGCGACACCCACTGGGTCATCAGGTCGCGCTCGTTTTTGCTGACAAGGTATATATCGCAGAGATAACCATTCATCGTTTCTGTTCCCAGGGGTTTGTTCTCGCCGTCACCAGCGGCGCGCTTAACGCTCTGGAACGGGTCATTCATCAAGCTGGTGCGATGATCGGAGGAAATCTGTATCCAGGTTTTTAGTTCGGGCGCCACTACCCGCGTCAGGTTAGTTTGCTGATCAACCAGGATAATAACCTGCTGACCGCGTTCCACCTGCTCCATGCGGTAAAGTGAATCCTTAAGGTAGAAGTCACTTTTTGTTGTATCAGTCTTATCGATTTCAACCATCTCCGCCTTGAACTGAATCGCTGACACCATACCCCAGGGTATCACAAGCAGGACAACAAAAATGGCTAAGTTTGACCACGTTTTCATAATTATATCCTTTCCGCGTACAGGTCGGCGATTTATTAGCTGTCGCATACTACGCAGCAGTGGAGGTAATGTCAACGGCAAATGATTAACTGATTATTGCTGTTTTCAGAATTGATTAACAAGACCTGCCGCTGATAGTCAAAAAGCGCTTGCACCGCTGCTATTTGTCTCTTAGCTTTTCGCCCAAGCCAGCTGGGAAATCCGCTGGCAGGACAGTAACAGAGGAGAATAGCAGGTATGACAAGTGCATTAAGAGACTGGCTGATTGATCTCGGCATTGCTGAAGGGATAGCCGACTATCTTACCTGGCTGGTGCTGGTAGTGGCGGTGATCGCCTTAAGCCTCCTGGTCAATTATATCACCCGCCGGTTCCTGGTCGCCCTGGCATCCTATCTGGTAAGGAAGAGTCACACCAGGTGGGATGATTTTTTGCTGAAGCATAAGGTTTTCACGCGCCTGTCACATCTGGCACCCGCTATCGTGATCTATTTCTCCGCCTACCTTTTTCCAGCAGTTGAAATCTGGATACAGCGCTTTGCGGTGGCCTACCTGCTGCTTGTCGGCTATTGGACTTTCAACTCCTTTCTCAATGCTGTTGCCGATATCTATGGCACCCTGGAAATCTCCCGACAGCGACCGATCAAGGGTTATCTTCAGGTTGTTAAGATCGTCGTCTTCATTATCATCAGTATTGTGGTGATAGCCACTATCCTGGGGCAGAAGATCGGCTACCTGCTCGGCGGTCTGGGCGCGATGACCGCTGTGCTCATGCTTATTTTCAAGGATTCGATTCTGGGACTGATGGCAGGCATTCAGCTTTCTCTCAATGATATGGTTCGCATCGGCGATTGGATCGAGATGCCCAGGTATGGCGCCGACGGCGATGTTATCGATCTCTCCCTACATACCGTCAAGGTGCAGAATTGGGACAAGACGATTTCCACCATACCGGCCTACTATCTGATATCCGACTCCTTCAAGAACTGGCGCGGCATGGATGAGTCGGGCGGCAGACGGATCAAGCGCTCCATCAATATCGACATCACCAGCATCAAGTTCCTCACCGCCGAGATGCTTGACCGCTTCGACAAGTTTCAACTGTTGAAGGAGTACCTTGACAGGAAAAGAAAAGAGGTGGCCGAGTGGAACCAGGTGAACGAGATTGATACGTCGGTCTTGATCAATGGTCGCCACCTGACCAACATCGGCACCTTTCGCGCCTATGTGATTGCCTACCTGCGCAGCCATCCGAAAATTCACCAGGAGATGACCTTCCTGGTCAGGCAGCTTCCCGCCGGTGACAACGGTTTGCCGATGGAGATTTATGTGTTCAGCCGCATTCGGGAATGGGCTGAGTATGAAGCGATCCAAGCCGACATCTTCGATCACCTGCTGGCGGTGACACCGTTGTTTGAACTGCGGGTTTTCCAGCATCCCACCGGCGATGATTTCCGGG
>JAGLUH010000401.1 GCA_023134875.1 Candidatus Zixiibacteriota bacterium | reverse complement strand
TTCGGGTCGCGATACAGCCCCACATGTCCGACACGCGCCGAGGGGATCAGGTCCAGCATCCCTTGCAGGAGCCCGTCGCCGGCGCGAAGAATGGATATCAGGCAAAGCTTTTTTCCGCCCAGGGTCGGCGATTGCATTTTTTCCAGCGGTGTCTCGATCTCCTTCATGACGAGCGGCAGATCCCGCGCCACCTCATAGAGCAGAAGAAGGCTGATCTCGCGCAGCAGCTCCCTGAACATCGCCGTCGGCGTGCTCTTTTCCCTCATGAGGGTAAGCTTGTGCTGGATTAGCGGGTGGTCGATAACCTTAGCGGCGGCGTTGCTCATCGGCTTTGGCGCTCCTGCGATTTTGGTGGCATGGGCCGGGCGACCCTGCATCGATAATTGTTACCACAACAGGAAGGACGAATGCAGCCAGCTAATATGCCGCGCCGTGCAATTCTTTCAGCGCGTGTTCATGCATCCGCGCGTCGCCGGCCGCGAAAAAGTCTGGTCCGCTTTCGTTCATTCGTATTTTTCACCAAACTGTTGGACCAGCGCAATCAGATGATGCACATCATCTTCGCAATTTTCGTAGTGCAGAAAGCAAGCCCGTAAGGATACTGCACCATTGACTTTGGTTGTGGGAATGTGAGCCTCGCCACTGCCCACAATAGCTTCAGATATTTGCTGGTTTAAGCCATTCAATGCGTCGTTCGACAATGACCCGCCCTTGGGCACATAACGAAAATTAACCGTAGAGACCGATACGGGTGCCAGTAGTTCCAGATTGTCCGATTTCTCAACAAGTTCACCCAGCAGACGGGCCAGGTTGTCACAATTGATAACCATATCGCGCACACCATCACGTCCCATCCGGGCGACGGCAGCCCATGTTTTCAGAGCACGATCTCCAAACGTTAATTCAAACATATACTCACATGGCCATGGCACACTGCCTTCTTCCGTGCTGGCGGCACGCAGGTAGTCTGGCACCAGGGTATAGTTTTCATGGTTCAGTTGCCGATCACGTACAAGCAAAGCCCCACAATCCAGGGGAACCTGCAACCACTTGTGCGGATCAAGGGTAAGCGAGTTGACGCGGTTCAGAGCACGGGTCATTTCCGTATAGGCCGGATCAAGGCCGACGATACCGCCGTAAGCACCATCCACATGTAACCACAGATCAAATTCGTCACATACATCGGCGATATCACTTATCGGATCTATTGCCCCCACATTGGTACTACCGCACGCCGCCACCACGCAGGCCGGGCGCATGCCTGCAGCCAAATCGGCTTCGATGCTTTCACGCAAAACATCCGGGCGCATGCGAAATGAATTATCTGTCTCTATTCTCCTCAGGTTTGATGCCCCAATACCCATTTGCTCTATACATCGCTGCACCGAACTATGAGCTTCGGCGGAGGTGTAATAGATCATGGCGGGGCGGTTATTCTGCAGGCCTTCCTCACGGATGCTCCAACCATCGCGTTTTGCCGCCCAGTAGCGTGCGACCGTAAGCCCGTTCAGATTGGCTCCAGACCCACCACTCAGCAAAATAGCCATGCCATTTGGTGTGCCGTCTGCGTCCAGAAAACCACTTAGCTCCATCAACCATCGGCTCAGACTGTGCATGATGAAGACGGTGGAATGATCATAGCCGTCCTGGCCGTTGTTGAGTGTGATGGCAAGAGCGTCACTTAAAATTGAGATGGGTGCCGGTGATGTGTTGACCCAGGCGTATGAGCGCGCATGGTTGGTGGGCATGGACCAAGGCATGACCTTGTCTTCAAGGAACGACAGAATATCATCTGCTGCCATACCGCTTGAAGGCAATGGCAAGTTTGAGAGCTCACGCCGAAGTGCTTTGGGTAGAATAGAGCAATCCACGGGTCTGGACGGGCGTTCGATCAGGTGATTGACCATGATGGCGCTTGCGCGGCTAAGCAGGCTTGAGAAATTTCGCCGATCTTCTACATGCGGTGATTTAAAACGATTTTCCATTTCTCTAGTTCCCTGG
>JAGLUH010000400.1 GCA_023134875.1 Candidatus Zixiibacteriota bacterium | reverse complement strand
CTCTTTATGGCCGGGGATTTCATCGGGCAACGGCGCAAACGGTACATCGGGCACCTGCCAGGGGCCATGGTTGGACACCGTGAGCAGAGTCGCGAAGAAACGCTCATCTTTGATCCGGCTTAGGAATGCATAAGCATAATCAAACATGACATGATCGGGAACACCCCAGGTACCGATTCGCCGGTCGTCGTCATAATCGGCGACGGCGTAGACCCGCGTCATGCCATTGGCTTTCAAGAACCCCTGCAAATTGTCGACATGGGGATCATGCGGCACAAAAAAGAGAGTGCGATAACCATGTTCGCGTAAGATGTTGGGCAGACCCCAAAAGCGGTTCTGCCCTGCCATATGTTTCATCAGGTTGCGTCCCAGCATGATGGGGGCGCCGTAAAGGGTGCTGAACACCCCTGACGAAGTATGCATACCGGAGGAATAGAAGTTGGTAAAGAGCAGGCTATGCTCTGCCATGGCATCGAAATGGGGAGAGAGATCATAGGGAACCTGCTCGTTCAGGCAGCCAATTCGGGACGAGCCGAAGGATTCCATAATAATCAGAATGACATTGGCGGGATCGTTATTCTGCGGCTGAAAGCGAACCTGGCGGTGCATTCTCCCGCCGATGGCGGTAGTGTCAGGGATGCCGAGAAGTCCGTAGACGATATGTTCCGCCCGGGGATTATATATCCCACTGATTAAACGCTCCGCCCGCCGCCACTTGCCCGAATCGTAGGCGACATCACGCATGAAGGTGAAGTTGGGATTCAATGCCAGTTGATTGGCGAAATCATATTCACAGAAGTAAGCCGCTCCCCAGGTGAGTGGTGTCTTGACATCCACCCGTCCGCGTGCCCCCAGCAGCAGTAGTCCCAGCAACGGTAACAGGTAGAGGACATTGGTCAGGACAGGTGACGGCTTTCGGTTTATTACGAGGTCACGCAACCAATGCCTGACCACCGCTATAAACCCCCACAGGATGACGAAGTAAAGCAGGAAGTAGCGCACGACCGGATACATCTCCCAGATCATCGACGCGGCGATCCCGGGAGTGTTGTTCCATTGCAGCGCCATACCGTTGAGACGGGTGTTGAAAGCGCGGAAGAACTCGATGTCGACCAGGGTAGCAAAAAAGGCGGCGGCTACCAGCAGATAGAGCAGGAGCAGATTGAACCAGCGAATATAACGATTGCGGGAGATATCGAGCCAGGGCAGCGATCCCAACAGCACAATCGGCAGAAGGATGTAGGAACTGACGGCGAAATCGAAGCGCCAGCCGACGGCAAAGGAGCCAGCCAGGACGGCAAGCGGTACGCCCTCGGCCAGGTCACGAAGTTGCACCAGCAGGATCAGACGCCACAACTCGAAAAAGAGTGTCAATGTCACCAATGACAGCAGATAGAAAAGGGTCAGGTTGGATATATATCGCGTTTTTACGGCCATACTATCTTACAAGTTGCCGGTAGCCCACCATTTATTATGGTGGGTTCTTTTCGTGGGCGGCAGATGTCCCGTCTGCCCCAAATCGCCTTCTCTGCGGAGGCATCATGCGTCATTTGCTTTTGATTGTCAAGGTGGTGTCAAGCGGACCGACCCCCTGACCTGCAACTACGAATCAAGCCTCCTCCAGGAGTAGGTCAAAACCCCTGCGGTTTTGACTCCGCCAGGAAAGGGTTCCTGGCGGCGCGGGAATTGTCAAGCAAATCAGTTGCTTGACCTGCGGAACTCAGCGGGGCTTGTTTGACTTGGTCCTACCAGGTAAATCAAAAGAGACACTATTATTCCCGGAAACACCGGCTCCAGTCCGAACCAGTAGCCCCCTGCTGCTGTAAATCCGGCCGACAAGAGCCAGAGAGCTGCTGTCAACCCACCGGCCAGCATCGCCGCCGCTGCTGTACCCGGCTGCATCCGCCGCGTGCCCACAAAGGAAAAAACCAGTGGTACCAGAAGCATCGGCGTACCAATGGAACCAAGATAATACCAGATATCGACAACCGAATCAAAGACCAACGCCAGTCCCACCGCCAGGAGGGACGATACCGCCAGCCCGATCTTAGTATACCGGTTGATTCTTGACTTTGGGCGACCGAACCAGTCGCAGATGATATCCTTGCCCAGCGTGGAAGCCGCCAAGAAAGAGTAGGAATCGACTGTCGACATTACAGTCGCCAACAAGGCCACCGCGAAAAAACCGTAGAGTCCCGCCGGCAGCACCATCTGGGCCAGCGCCGGAAATGAGGCGATTGGATCGATGCCCGCCGGCAGCAGCGCCCGCGCATAGAGACCGCACGAAGTAGTCAGAAAATCAAAGACGATCCAGAAAAGAATCGATATCAGGATACCCCGTTTGGCGATGGCTTCGGAGCGGGCGGCGTAGCAACGCTGATAAAATGACGGTTCCACCAGCGTCTCCAGTGCCAGTATGTACCAGACGACGACATACCAACCGGAGTTGCCGCCATGCCAGGTGAAATGCTCAACCGGCAGATGGGCGGCCAGCAAATCATAACCGCCGAACTTGACATAGAGCAGCACGAACATGACGCCGAAACCAAGATACATCAGGACCACCTGGAGGATGTCGGTACGCACCACCGACTTAAAGCCGCCCAGCAGGACATAGACAACCGAAAAGAGGGTGCCGAGCAGAATCCCAGCATAGTAAGGCAGGCCGAAAAACTCATGGCAGAGGACGCCGAGCATAAGGATATAGGCGGCCGGCAGCGTCTTGACAAACACCACCAGCGCTCCCAGGCCGGCTACCTGCCTGCCGTAGCATTCATTAAGGCGGTCGGGAATCGTAAGAAACTGGGTGTGTCGTGCCTTCTTCGCCAGCAGTAATGCAAAGATCAGCGCTGCCAGGTAGTAGGGGACGCCGAAGACCAGCCAGTTGGAGATGCCATACCGGAAGGTGTACTCACCGATACCGAGAATACCGCCATACCAGGTGGAAACCAGGGTGGCGACGAAGGCGGGCAGCGTCAATCGCCGCCCGCCAATGATATAATCGACCGCCGACGCCTCCTTGCCTGATCGCTTGAGGAAACCGACGACAAGGATGCCGCCGAGGTAGAGGATGACCAGGCTCAGATCAAGGGCGCTCAAGATTTCATCTCAGTTCCAGCGACAGAGTACTGAAGATCGAGCGGCCGGCAGCGGGAATATAGGCGGGGGCATACCCATCGTTACGATCACGGAAACGGCCGACACCGACACCGCTGGCGTAGTACTCTCTGTCAAAGATATTGTCAAGCCGCACCGACAGGATGAGATTACCCAGCCGCAGAACATCGCCCACGACAAAAGATGCGGAAACCGAGGATATAAAATAAGGATCGATAGCCAGCTCGCGTTGATTCTCGTTTTCCACGTGCTGCAGGCCGATGAACCGCGCCCGATATGCCAAGCGCAGGGAGCCAGGCGAGTACTCGCCGATCAGGTTGCCGATGTATTCCGGAAAGTGGGGAATTATCTTGTCGCTGTAATCATAGGTGTTGTATTCCAGCCAGCCCCAGTCGTCCGGATTGTCAAACACCGATTCCCCTACTTCCATTTTCTTGATCCGATTATAACTGTAAGCAAAGTTGCCGGAGAGCTTGAAATCAGCGCCAAAGCGGCGCGCCGCGGCGACTTCAATACCGGTATGGATAGAACGCTCGGCATTGATCGTGATCTCCACCCAATCGTCATTGATTCCGCCGGCGGGGATGATCTCGTTGCGGAAATCCATCCAGTATAGATTGACACTGTACGACTGCTGTGGATCGGCGTAGCCGGCGCCCAGTTCAAAATCATGCACCCTTTCCGATTTTACATCCAGGGTGGGCACCTTGCTGGGATCGTCCGCATCATAGATTTCCGCATCCGTCGGCGTTCTGAAGGAGAGCGAATAACTGGCCAGCAAACTGAGCTTGTCGGTCAAGCCGTAAGTCAAACCGACCCGCGGCGAAAGGAAGGTCCAGTCAAGGTCATACTGTTGACCTGCGAAGGCTCCCAACGTGGTCTGGTCGAAATCGTAGGTTTGATGCCGAAACTGTAAATTGGCCATCAACTGCAGCCGCTCAGCCAGCCGGTAGTCCTCAACGGCATAGAGCGACAGGTAAATCTTTTTGCCGAAGTATTCATAGTAGCGGTGGCGCGGATCGATGCTGCTTGTGATATTCTCCGCCCAGACCACCTGTCCCCAGTGTTCCGAGTCAAAGTAGTAGAAGGAACCGCCAATTGAAGCGGTGCCGCCGCTGTGCTTGATCTCCAGCCGTGGATTGATGCCCCACTGGTTGCTCACTACCCATTTCTGGCGCACCAGGTCACGCTTGATTTCTTTTTCGTCGACGTCGTAGATCGGCTCCAGGTTGTACTCGGCGGCTTCGCGGTTCTCCTTGAAATTCTCATAATAGCCGCGACCATGGATATGATAAATGGTATTGTACAGCA
>JAGLUH010000040.1 GCA_023134875.1 Candidatus Zixiibacteriota bacterium | reverse complement strand
TGTTACATTCTATACCGCTGGCACTTAGCGAAACGCGCTTGTGCGAAGTTGATTGCTTCTTGATCTTGGACGGTAAGCTTTGTATTATGATTATCTATGAGTGACTATGAAGTCATAGTTGTGGGTGGCGGTCATGCCGGAATTGAGGCGGCTGCTGCCACAGCGAAAATGGGGCTGGCCACTCTCTTGATCAGTGGTGATCTTGATCGTCTCGGTGAGATGTCGTGCAATCCGGCGGTGGGAGGTGTCGGCAAGGGGCAGTTGGTTCGTGAGATCGATGCCCTCGGCGGCCTGATCGGGCAGATCGCCGACCAGGCGGGCATCCATTTCCGGGTACTCAACCGCAGCAAGGGACCGGCGGTCTGGTCATCGCGAGCCCAGGCCGACCGCAAGCTCTACCGCCAACGGGCGACAATGATGCTGGCTGAAATCAGCAATCTTGAGCTAATCGAGGGATTAGTTACAGGTATCGTTACTGAGAAGGGCAAATTTGATCGTGTTGTCTTGCAGGATGGACGAGAACTGAAAGCCTCTGCTGCCATTCTGGCCTGCGGTACTTTTCTTAATGGGTTGATACACATCGGCGAACGCCAGATACCGGCCGGTCGCATCAACGAGCCTCCCGCTTGTGGTTTGACCGAATCGCTGCTTGCGCATGGCTTTATCGCCGGACGTCTGAAAACCGGCACCCCGCCCCGCCTTGACGGTACGACCGTTGAATTCGACCGTCTGCAACCCCAACCGGGTGACAGTGAGATTCAACCCTTCTCGCTTCACACAACCAATACATTAACAAACAAGGCATTATGCTATATTGCCTATACGGCGGAGCGAACACACCAGCTTATCCGGGACAACATTCACAAATCAGCCCTGTTCTCAGGGCAAATCTCAGGTGTCGGGCCGCGTTATTGTCCCTCGATAGAGGATAAAATACACCGCTTTATCGATAAATCCCGTCATCAGCTTTTCCTGGAGCCGGAAGGTCTCGACACCAGTGAAATCTATATCAATGGTCTTGCCACCTCATTGTCTGAAGATGTACAACTTGATATGCTGCACTCGATTGAGGGACTGGAAAACGTCGCCATGAATCGCCCTGGCTATGCGATCGAGTACGATTTCTTTCCCACTTATCAGATAAAGCCATCGCTTCAGACCAGGAGAGTGGAAAATCTCTATTTCGCCGGTCAGATCAACGGTACATCCGGTTATGAAGAGGCCGCCGCCCAGGGCCTGATGGCCGGAATCAATGCCGCCCTGCGCCTGCGAGGTGAGAAACCTTTCTGCCTCGATCGTTCGGAAGCCTACATCGGCGTGTTGATCGATGATCTTATCACCAAAGTGCCGGTTGAACCCTACCGGATGTTTACGTCGCGCGCCGAGTATCGCCTGGCGCTGCGTGAAGACAACGCCGCCGACCGTCTGCTCAAGTATGGCCGCCGCTTCGGCCTTATTGATGACGCTATCTATGATAAACACCTACAGGATCGTGAGTTAATTGAGGAGGAGAAAAGGCGGCTCACTCGGACTACGGTGATGATATCGGCGGTTGAGCCGGCAGGCGACAATGGTGACAAGGTAAGCCTTGCTCAACTATTGCGGCGCCCTCAGGTCAGATATCGTGATCTCGCTAAAGCCGACCGAGGTTGCCGTCGCTTCCCCCGACGGCTGGGAGAACTGGTCGAAATTGAAACCAAGTACCAGGGCTACCTGCAGAAACAGCAGCGTGAAATTGAGCGTTTTCAGAGGCTGGAATCGAAATCGATACCGGAAGACTTTGATTTCCTGCGGCTGCGTGGCCTCAAGAAAGAAGCAATTGAAGTGCTGGGGAAGTACCGTCCGATCAATCTGGGGCAGGCCTCCCGTCTCGCGGGAGTGACCTACGCTGATATCGCCGTATTGCTGGTGCATCTAAGGAAGCATGAGGCTTCTGTTTCACGTGAAACATCATGACCGCCTTGCAGGAGCAAATATCGCAATTAATAGAAGCGTTGCCGGTTACACCGCCGCCTGATCTGCTGGAGAAGCTGCAACTGTTCAGGAAAGAGCTGCTGGTAGCTAACCGTCGCATAAATCTGATCTCCCGGAAGAATCAGGAGCAGGTTGCCGATCGACTTATCTCTGACTCCCTGGCGTTGCTTACCCTGGTTGAATACCGACCAGATGCTACCCTATTGGATCTGGGCAGCGGCGCCGGTTTTCCCGGGATAGTCCACAAGCTGGTCTATCCTGACCTCCGAGTAATTAGCGTGGAAAGTAACCGACGCAAGATCGAATGGCAGCGGACAATCGCACGCCGGCTTGACCTCAGCGGCATTCAGTTCCTGCCTCAGAGGTTGGAAAAAGTAACGCCTCAGCAGGTGGATTATGTTGTCGCCAAGGCTGTCGGCAGTGTTGAAACCCTGTGTCGCCTGGCGGAGCCGCACCTGTTATCGGGCGGGCTGCTTATTTTGCCCCGATCTCAAGCAGAGTCTCCTCCCGACTCCGCTAAGCTGGGCAACAACTGGGAAATTGTTCTCAACACTGAGTACGAGACGGCTGAACCAGACAAGACCGCCAAGTTATTGGTCTTGAGAAAAGTAGGAAACTAAAAAAGTTTTTGTTGCCAGGGTCGGATGTAATTGCTATTTAAGCGTTGGAATAGTCTAACCTTATAGGAAGGTGGAGCTTGACTAAGATCATTACCATCGCCAATCAAAAAGGAGGAGTCGGTAAGACGACTACGGCGGTCAACTTGTCCGCCTGTATCGCTATTGCCGAAAAAAGTACCCTTCTGATCGATATTGATCCTCAGGCCAATGCCACCTCCGGAATGGGAGTGGACAAGAACGCCCTGGAGAAATCTGTTTACGACCTGTTAATCGACTCAACTCCTCCAGAGGGCATCATAGTGAAAACTAGTCTGAAGTACCTTGATCTCCTGCCCTCTAATATCAACTTAGTGGCAGCGGAATTGGAGTTGGTGGATGTCGACAATCGCGAGAGCATCCTGCGTGAGAAGCTGTCTGTCATCAAGGATCGCTACGATTATATCATTATCGACTGCCCGCCCTCTCTCGGCCTCTTGACGCTCAATGCCATGGTTGCTGCCGATATGCTGCTTATTCCGATCCAGGCGGAGTATTATGCTCTGGAAGGATTATCACAGCTTCTCAATACGATCGAACTGGTGCGGCAGGGTCCGAACCCAGGACTTGAAATCGGCGGTATCCTGGTGACCATGTTCGATTCGCGGCTCAATCTGGCTCGGCAGGTACTGGAAGATACACGTTCCTATTTTCAGGATAAAGTCTTTAACACAGTAATCAATCGTAATGTTCGGCTGGGCGAGGCGCCCTCGTATGGGAAGCCGATCATCCTGTATGATATCGGTTCCAGCGGCTCGGAGAACTATATCTCCTTGGCGGAGGAGGTCTTAAGAGGATGAAAAAAGCAGCGTTAGGAAAGGGGCTGGCCGCCCTTATTCCCCAGGAGAAAAGAGAGAAGGGGCAGGAAAAGTACCGGTCGGTAAAGTTGACCAGCTTAGTCCCCAATCGATTTCAGCCGCGTAGTCGGTTTGAGGAGAAAAAGCTGGGACAACTGGCCGACTCGATTTCCAAGAAGGGAGTGTTGCAGCCGATTCTGGTGCGTCAGGTCAACGGCAGTTTCGAGATCGTCGCCGGTGAGAGACGTTTCCGTGCCGCCGAGAAAGTTGGTTTGACTGAAGTGCCAGTTCTGGTTCTTGACGACGTGGACGACCGCGATATGCTGGAGTTGTCGATCATTGAGAATCTGCAGCGTGAGGATTTGAACCCGCTGGAGCTGGCGGAAGGCTACCAGCGCTTGATGACTGAATTCTCTATGACACAGGTAGAGTTGTCGACGAGAATTGGCAAGGATCGCTCCTCGATTGCTAACACCCTTCGTTTGCTGCAGTTACCTGGTTCGATCAAGGAAATGATATCCGCCGGCGACCTGACCGAGGGGCACGCGCGCGCGATTCTGGCGCTTGATTCCGATCAAAAACGGTTACAGTTGGCTCGGCGAATTTTGGCGGAAGACCTCACGGTCAGGACGATCGAGGAGATAATCTACGGGCCGAAACGGAGGAAACGGGGACGGAGTCTCAAGCTCAAGTCACGGCCGTTGGAGGTGGTCTCAGCGGAGACAGCGCTCAAACGGAAGCTTGGCACTAATGTTGTCATTCAACGCGGCTTGAAGAAGGGCAAGATAGTGATACAGTTTTACGGCGATCAGGATTTGACCAGGATACTCGAGGTTCTGGAGGTGACAATCTGATGGCGACCGGTTCCGGTGGTATCACTATTATGATCGTCAGGGATGATGCCGACAGCGCGCCCCGATCGATAAAACTGTCCCGATTTGTCTATAGTTTACTACGTTTCTTCCTCTTGCTTCTCTTCATCGCCGTTGTCGTGGAGACAGTCACTTACGCTCATCTGCTGTCGCACTCGCGGGAGCGCACCCGACTGCTTAAGGAGAATGCGGAACTGAAGCGCTACAACGCCAAGGTTATTCAACTGGAGCAGGACTTGAACACGAATCAGCTTATGCTGAGAAAGATGGCTGAGTTAGCGGGAATTGAAGGTGAGTTTGGTCTGGATCAGTATGAGTATCCCGACAGCGGTTACACCGGTCTTCTGGCGGCGGAAAAATGGGAGGTACCGGCAATTGATTCGCAGCCGCGCCCCCAGCCTGCCGGATTGCCGCTACAAGGCTGGATATCCCGCACTTTTCGACCTGAACAGGACAACCCCAAGATGCGTCACCTTGGTATCGACATTGCGGTTGGTGTGGGCAAGGAGGTGCGGGCGACGGCGGATGGTGTCATTACCTTTGCAGAGTGGGACTCAACCTTTGGCTGGATGGTCATCATGGATCATGTAAGCGATTTTCAGACGGTCTATGGGCACAACAGTAAGTTGCTGGTAAGAGTGGGTGATATGAAGAAATACGGGGAGGTAATCGCCCTCTCTGGCAACACCGGCGTCAGTTCGGCACCGCATCTTCATTACGAAGTGAGAAAAGAGGGACAGTCAGTAAATCCGGAAGATTACCTGACAACGAAACAATAGAGGAGAAGCTAAGGATGGCTGAGAATCTGAATACCATTATCGGTAAGGATAGCGTGTTTACCGGCACTATCGAGGTCAAGGGCGCTCTGCGCATTGACGGCAAGTTGAAGGGCAAGATCATCTCTGATGAGACGGTTCAAATTGGCGCTACCGGCGTGGTGGAAGCTGACGTGGTGGCGAAAACGGTGACGGTAGCGGGATCGGTCACCGGCAATATCGAAACCTCGGAAATGATGGAGTTGAAGGACAAAGGGAAAATCATCGGCGATGTTAAAACGAAGAGTGTCGTCATTGAACAGGGGGCGGTTTTTCATGGGTCATGTAGTATGCAGGGGCTAAAAGCACCCGTGGAAAAGACCGATAAGTTTGGTGAGAAGAGAATCCCGGGCTGACGGGTATCCATTGTGGATAATAGAGCAGACATTGTGGAAATCCGAATAACATCGTGCGTAGCAAGGGAATAGAACCTCCACTTAAGAGTGCGATTTAAAGGTTATCCACAACATCTTGATTCTCAGGGTTATTGATTCTGGCGATTTTCCGAGGGTCTGAAATGGGTATTTTTTTTCTTATCATCGGCACCGTTCTCTTTCTGGCAGGTCTTGGTTTTCTGGTCAGCGCATTACTCTTAATTGTTGCCAGACTCAGGACTCGTCGCGCCAGTTCAGTCTATTTCCAGAAAAAATATAGTTTTCCTAACAGTGTTTTGGTATTGAGCGGAGTTCTATTAATTGTTGTGGCACAAGGCTTTTTCTGGTTCTATACGGAAGTGGAAGAATTCGCCGTTTTTGAAGACGCTGTTTCTCAGATACAGGTCGATTTTATCTTTGAAAAGGATCATGTTCCCAGAGCGTCCATAGCAGCTGCCGGCCCTGACAATATTACTACGTCACAGGTGGTGCCGCTAATGGGTGACACTCTTTACATCTCGACTGAAATAATACTCTGGAAGAAACCCTTTGCGCTTCTTGGCCTGAAGGATTGCTTTCGCATTGTCGGCGTCTACTATCAGAATGAGCTTACTGTCGGCGATCTTGATCAACAGGCTCCGGCATACCGGTTGCGATCCGGCCCCAGCGCGTTGGTTTCTTTGATCCGCTCACTTGGGGGAATTGTGCCGGCCGAGGCCCGGAGAGTCCTCTCGCCGGCGATAATTGCCGATTCGAGCTGTAGCCGCGTCGTGCATATCTCGCCCGATTCCATTTATTATCCTGCAAAGTTTGACAATACTCCCGTCGCTGATTATTCTAATTAATCTGAAACCGATGTGGTGATTCGTGGGGTATATCAGCATAACGGCAATGGTTTGACCAACACCCTGGAGGCCTGAATGACTGAAGATTTCAAAGAGACTACTGATCTGGAAGCTGTCGAAAAACTGAGAAGCGCCCGTGACAAGATCAAGTCGGAGATTGCCAAGGTTATTATCGGTCAGGAGCAGGTTATTGACGAGCTGCTGATTGCGCTCCTCGCTAATGGCCATTGTCTTTTGGTCGGCGTTCCGGGACTGGCCAAGACGATGCTGATTTCCACGCTCGCGAAGGTGCTCGAACTGAAGTTCTCTCGTATCCAGTTCACGCCCGACCTGATGCCGTCAGATATCACCGGTACCGAAATCCTCCAGGAAGACAAGGCGAGCGGTCACCGCGAGTTCAGGTTTGTCAAGGGGCCGGTGTTTGCTAATATCGTGCTCGCTGATGAAATCAACCGCACCCCACCCAAGACCCAGGCGGCTCTCTTGCAAGCGATGCAGGAACACCAGGTGACGGCTTCGGGTAATACCTTCCAGCTTGACGAGCCATTCTTTGTGCTGGCGACGCAGAACCCAATCGAGCAGGAGGGAACTTATCCCCTGCCGGAAGCGCAGCTCGACCGGTTCATGTTCAACATCTATGTCGACTATCCCTCGAAATCGGAGGAACATGCGATAGTCAAAGCTACGACAGCGGTGCTGGATTACAATCTCGATAACGTGATGGGCGGGCAGGATATCACCAACCTGCAACAGTTAGTACGCAAGGTGCCGGTATCGGATCATGTGATCGATTACGCCATCAGGCTGGTGCGTGCCACGCGCACGAATGAAAGTGACGGTTTTGACTATATCGGCAACTGGGTCACCTGGGGCGCCGGACCGCGAGCATCACAGTATTTGATTCTGGGCGCCAAGACGCGGGCGATTCTGGATGGCCGCTATACGCCGTCGGTCGAGGATGTCCGCACGGTGGCCAAGCCGGTGCTGCGGCACCGGATAGTGACATCCTTCAACGCCGAAGCTGATGGTGTCGACACGCTGCACATCATCGATAAACTACTCACCGACGTGAAGGAGAAGTGAGAAAGTGATTGACAAATCGGCGTAGAAAGTTTTAGTTGATTTTATGTAGTCCAGCTATTGTCATTTCTTCTGCCGAGAGGACCTTTGCGCAAGAGAGCTTATGTGATTCTTGTCACAATAATATGGTCAGCGAAAGTTCCGTTGACGATATACACATTAGAAGAGATGGGACAAGTAGAATAAAGGAGAGACAATGAGTGGCATATTCTCGACGGATCGGACTGGATTCTACCATGACGGCTTTATTGTGTCACAGGTAGCAGATTTCATGTTGTCTAATCCACAACCGGCTAGTATACACTCACATCAGGAATTGTTGGAGAGTGGGCTGCAATTCGTAGAGAGAATACTGGATGGCCACGACTTCGTTTTTGAGAGAGGACAATCCGCGCTCGCCCCCCAGAACGTTCAGCTATATGCCCTGTTTACCAAGCATTTGAGTAGATTCATTCGCGGAAGTCGCCCTGAGGAAAGACAGTTGAAGAACGTAATCTCCAAAATCAAGGAAAGTCTGAAAGAGATGATGGCGCACCCTGACACTTCTCCGCCGGAGGCGTATGAAACCGTCACCTTATTTTTCAAGACATTGTCCGATATTTTATACCTGCAGCTAGATGAAACAAGATCTGGTAGCACTGGCTCGCATAGGGCTCTGAGCTTGGAAAGCGACTAAGAACTTGATACTGATTACTGAGTGCATCCTGCTAGTCCGTAAGTTGCAAGAGAGACTTCGCCTTTTGGAGCACTCTCGATTCCCAACTAAGTCCGTCGAAGTCTTACTCTTGATGTTTCACTTGCTTTTTGATAAGCTTGACAAAACTCTGGAGGCTATGCGAGAAGATACTCCTAAAAAGGCAGAGCAACACGACCTTGAGTTGCGTCTCTGTCGCATGTTCTTGAGGTCATCTTGTCCCAGGTATTTGAACTTCCTGCAAAACACAGCCTCTGGAAACGTCCCTTTTGAGCTGATCCACCCTTTGGAGGAATTGATTGACAGATGTACTAAAAAAAAAGCAATCATCCTGTTTCGTCCTCAATACGATGACAACTTTGGATATGACGACTTGCTTTACAAGATATCAGAGAAGATAAAGCCATTTCTCAAGAATTGGAGTCTCAAGGAAGCACTGAACAAGCAACTGACGGGTTCAGAAGAGATAAAAGCACTGGGGTTTGTCTCATTCCCTTCGCTCGAAAGACGATCTTTCTTGGCACATTCTCTTATTGGTCATGAAATCGGGCACATATTTGCCTTGGACCGACTGGAGCAAATAATCGATCCACGACAGGTTTATGACGAAATCCGGGAACGGCTTGCCTCAATCATGCAAATTGATTTGACAAA
>JAGLUH010000004.1 GCA_023134875.1 Candidatus Zixiibacteriota bacterium | reverse complement strand
GGCGAAACGACAGCAAATGTTGATATACTTGCGTTTCATTTTTACCGTGCCAGGTCGTGGGAGAAAGGGTTCTCCTACTCTTTGGAGGCGGCGCAACAGTCCTATCGGGCGTACTCGCTAACTGAATGTTCCCGGTACTTCCGGCAGTGCCTTGATATTCTGGAGGGAAGCGGCGAGAATGACCTGGAGATAGAAAAAAAGCTGAGGTTCTATAAGAGCTACACTGACTTCCTTGTACTCGAGGGGCGCTACTCAGAAGCCTACGGCATGTTCAGGGCCTGGCGGCGGCTGGGCAAAACATCCGGGCAGGTGCATGAATCTCTGCTGGCAGCCACCGAAGCGGCGCGTCTGTTGTGGCAGCAGTCCAGGTATTCCACCAGTCGCTACTTCCTGGAGAGAGTGCTTGCCTTCCGGCATACTCCTGGCGAGGAGAAAGTCGCTGCCAAAGCGTATACTATCATGGCGGAACTGGATCGCCGCGCCGGTAAATTTAAACAAGCGCAGCAGTGGTGTACGAAGGCTATCGATATTGCCGCTTGCAACAACGATCACCAGGCCCTGGCTGATGCTCACAACAAGCTGGGGTTGGCATTGTGGGGAGAGGGGAGGCTAGCGGAGGCGGCGGCCAGCTACGAGAAAAGCTTAGAGTTGAGCGAAGATTATGACAGCATGTACGCCCAGGCGAAAACCTCCAATAATCTTGCCATTGTCCAGTGGGAACGGGGAGATTTCCTCGTGGCCGAAGAGTTGATGACAAGAGCGCTTGCGGTGTTTCGCGATATCGGTGACCGGCGCAATGAGACGTACGCTTCCGGTAATCTCGCCAATCTGTACCGGATTTTCGGCAAACTGGTAGAGGCGGAAAAGCTTTTTCGACGAGCTGATTTGATATTCACCAGGCTGGGTGATCGACACGCTCACTATTATACCGTCGGTAATATCGGCGATATCGATCTTATTCGCGGCGATCTGCAATCCGCTGAGGGAAAGTACCGGCAGGTTTCCGAATTTGCTGAATCTGTTGACGATAAAGAGCTTACATCAGAATGCGGCGTCAGATTCGGAGAGTTGGCTTTCTTCCGTAATGAGATTGATGAAGCGGAAAGCTGGTACAACCGCGCCATGAAGATGGCAAAGGCGATAGGTTCGGCGGAATACTATATCCGGGGCTGTATCGGCTTGGCCCGCTTGCAGATAGGACGAAGGAACCGTGAAAAGGCGATGTTGCTGATCAATACTATCTTAAATGAGGCAGAGAAAAACAACGCCATAATTGCCCAGAACGAGGGAATCTTCCTGAAGGGCGAATTTTTCCGGATAAGTGGACAGGCTGAAGAAGCTGAAAAGTGTTACCGCCGGGTACTCAAATACGCTCAGCAACAGAGAGTATTCGAATTGATCCTCAAGTCTGCCATGCGGTTATATGAACTCGATTCATCTTCGCGGCAATCATCCACAACAATTCTACAACGGCTTGCCCGGGAATTCGCGGAAAAAAACGGCCAAAAAAGCTTTAACGAGATTCTCGATTCTGCTTATTTCTCGCACTTTAATCCGACGATGCAGGAGATTTTCTCAGGCAATCAGTTGGTCTTCGCCAATAGACCATAGTCTATTTCCTATATTTTTCCCCGAAAATCACTCGCTGCTCAGTCTGCTATCAATCGGTGCATAAGTTGCACATACCTATAATCTGCTGTTTAACATAACGTTACGTCCGATTTTGCCACGAGGTGTTTCAGACTTTAACCAGTCGGTAAACATCTTGCTTCATTCTGAACCAACAACATAAACCGTAAACGCGGAAAGGAAGAAAAAATGATACATAAGAGAATCAACCTGAAGGGAGGATTTATGAATCCAGAGAAAAGGAGTGCCAGGGGATTCAAATGGGGCTCACTTCTGCTTCCCGTTACTTTTCTGACTCTGGTTGTGTTCCTGGGGTTGGGAGGCTGCAGCCAGAATCCTGCTAACACCGGCACCGAGAGCTATGATGTCGACGCCGCGCTGCAGGCATTGAACTTTGTCGGTTCGCCGGAAATGTCGCCAGGCAAAGACGATGATTCCTCGCCGTCAGAAACAGGTTGGATCTTAGTCGATTTCTGCAGTCAGGCGGACGACTTTGACGAAGACGGAGGCAATCTCGATCTCGAACTAGACGACAAGGATATTGAGTTCACCGTTCTTAAGGGCGCATTGACCCAGGAAGTTGAGATCAGTATCCGGGCTTGGAAATATGCGACGGAATTCGGCGATGTCTATATCTACGAGTGCAGCCCCGATGGTTTGGAGTTTGAGGAACCGATCCAGGTCAAGCAGGCGGTGGACAAGCCGGACGGCAAGAGTTACGGTTTGTTCTACGACAACCCGGCTTTCAATGCCTGGCAGCTTGAGCAGGTATCGCCTGTTAAGAGCGGTAAAGTCGAGTTTGAGATTCACCACTTCTCGAAGTACGGGATATCGTAAGTTACTGGTTGATTGTTAGACCCATAAACGAAAGGGGAATAATTAAAGGAAGTCCGCCACCGGCGGGCTTTCTTTTTTTAGCTTACGGGATGGGCACGTAGCAACGTGCCCCTACATTCCTGGTACCGCAAGGGACTCCCGCCCATGGTCTATTAAACTCTGTCGGGTACGACAAACCCCTCGTCCCGCCCCTAAATGTTCATCAATAGAAAATTACACAGCAGCGTTATGGTGACAACTGACTTGTGTACGCAAAGGCGTGTCGATTCCTCGTCGATAAGATAACGAGAGAAGTGATCTGCCCGAGCCTATCGAGGGCGGGTGGCGAGCGGCAAATAGCTATAGTCTCATGCACGCTCGAACAGAACCATGCGAGGACGCAGAACATTCCTGCGCAGTGAGGTTGGTTTCAGCCACCAAGGAACCGGTCACGATTGAGCGTGAGTTCCGGGATTCCGACGGCAACACACATACATACGAGGTTTACGCATCGCCCATTCTCGCCGAAAACGGCTCAGTTGAGTTAGTTGTTTTTCAGCAACTCGACATCACAGAGAGAAAACTGGCTGATAACTTGCTCCGACAGCAGACAGCCGATCTCACCCAGAGGGTCAAAGAGCAGCAGTGCCTTTACTCGCTGACGCAGTTACTGCAGGATTCCTCCGCGTCACCGGATATTATCCTGAATCAGGCGGTTGAGTTGAGCCCCTCCGGCATGCAGTATCCGGAGATCACTACCGCATGTATCGTTGTTCTCAGCGACGCTGAATACACCGCCGCTGCTTTTTCCACCAGCGATTGGCGGCTGTCCGCACCGATCAGAGTGGGGGGGGAATCGGTTCCGTAGAGGTGTATTACATCGAGAAGAAATGGGAGGAAGGGGAAGAACCGTTCCGGCAGCAAGAGCAGGACTTGATCGCCGTCATTGGTGAACTGCTTTCAACTTATGTTGAAAAGGCGGCAATGGAACAAGCCCGCAAAGAAGCGGAAGAAAAGTTCGAAGCGATATCCCGTTCCGCACAAGATGCAATAATCATGATGGATAGTGAGAGCCAAATTACCTTCCGGAGCAGTGCCGCCGAAAACACTCTTGGTTACTCAAAGAAAGGGATTCTCGGAAAGGGGTGTCATCTTCTGGTTCCTGAAAGGTACCATAAGACGATAGAAAAAGGCCGGAAGAAGTTCAAGCATACCGGTTCGGGGGCAGCCATCGGTAAAACCCTGGAGCTGGCCGCCTTGCGCAAGGACGGCACACCCTTTCCGATTGAAATCTCTCTTTCCTCAGTACGAATCAAGCACCAGTGGCATACAGTAGCCATCGTTCGTGACCTTTCCGAGCAGCACCAGGGCCGTCAACAGCTCATGCAGTCAGAGAAACTGGCGGGAATCGGTACCCTGGCCGCCGGTGTCGCCCACGAGATCAACAACCGATGGGTTATATCAGTTCCAACCTCAATACAATGAGCCGATATCTCAAAAAGATGACGGAGTACATAGATAAGGCGAGGGGACAAAATACCGAGGAACAGGAAGAGATTGCGGAGATGGTAGCCGATTGCAACGATGCCATCGCCGAATCACTTGAAGGTGCGGACCGGGTGAAGCGGATTGTGGCTGACCTCAAGAGCTTCTCGCGGGTTGACCGCGCGGAGAAGGAGTCGACTGATATCAACGCCGGCCTCGAGAGTACCCTCAACATCGTCTGGAACGAGCTGAAATACAAGTGCACGGTCGAAAAGGATTTCGGTGAACTCCCTGACTTGTTCTGTATTCCCAATCAGCTCAACCAGGTATTCATGAACCTGCTGATGAATGCGGGTCAGGCGATCACTAGCGATTCGGGCCGGATCACGATCAAGACCTGGGCGGATGTGGAAAATATCTATCTCTCTGTAAAAGACAACGGTGTTGGTATCCCGAAAGAAAACCTCAAGAAGGGGTTTGGTCGCAGGCGAAAAGCAGCCTGGCGAACGGGCGTCCGGACACAATTGACCAACTGTGGTTACGCCTCGTTGACTCCTTGAAAGATATCGGCTCTTTGAAAAGGAACCTGCGGGCATGCGTTCATCAGTCTGATCTTCCCCCTTTCTTGCCGTGACTATTGCATTACTTCTACAGAAGACTATAACAGGCGATACCTGCTCAAGCTGCCAGGCAACGCAGCCGGCTCAGGAGCGCTCACCATAGAAGTCAGGCGCCCTGAGTAAACTCGCGGGGCTGTCGCTCCCCGGCACCAGAAGCAATTGAACCGATACTGACATCCGTGACGTTAGAGAACAGCTCAGGTTGCAACTAAAGAAGAAACCGGCAGCCTGCCGGGATGCAGACTGCCGGTCCTGGATACAAGGGCTTGCTTTCTATGGACAATCAGCGCATGGCTCCGGCCCGCCGCCGAAGATATAGTTTATCAGATAAACCACATCGGCGATATTCACCAGCGCGTTACAGTCGACATCGCC
>JAGLUH010000399.1 GCA_023134875.1 Candidatus Zixiibacteriota bacterium | reverse complement strand
CTCGCTTACCGTGACCGTTCTCCACCACTCGAACCAACATGCCACTAACCAAATCGGCCGCTCGCTTAGAAACGACCTGCCTGACTGATTGCGGCTCAATCCGCTGACCAGTGCCGTCCTGATACCGAACTTCTTCCACTACGTAAGGCTTCATCAGCTTGCCACTATTGGCCAAGACAGCGAAAGCGGATGCAACCTGAATGGGCGTGGCAGTTATGCCCTGACCATAAGAAGCAGTAGCGCTCCAAATATCCCCTCGTTTGTGAAGAGAGGAAATATTACCCTTGGATTCTACATCCAAAGCGACCCCTGGTGCCTGTCCGAATCCGAAAGCCTCTATGTATTCCCGAAAACGATCGGCCCCCAATTCCCGGACAGCAAAAATCGCTCCGGTGTTCAGGGACTTCTCCAGCACTTGAGTCATTGTTTGAAAACCGTAAGCCTTGCCGTCAGAATTGTTAATGGTATGTATGCCAATCTCAACCTTTCCCTCATCATGATAGATGGTTTTCGGCGAGACTTTTTCGGCATCGATTGCCGAAGCCATGGTGAAAGGCTTAAAAACCGAACCGGGCTCATATGCGTAATAGGTGGCCGGATTATTAAAGGCCGACATGTTCGGCTCCTGAGAATAGTTGTTTGGGTCAAAGTCGGGATTGCCGCAAATTGCCAAAAGTCGACCACTGTTCGGTTCTATCACCACAACTGCACCACCAGTGGCGTTATAACGCTTAACCGCATCCTTAAGCTTATTGCAAGCAACAAACTGGATATTACGATCAACGGTCAGGAGGATATCTGCCCCATCCAATGCCGGACGGAAATTATGGCTACCAGCGGTAATCAATTGACCGGTCGGATCACGTTCTGATTGAAGAAACCCTTGCTCTCCAGCCAGCTCCTTTTCCCAATGTCCCTCAATACCATAACGTCCGATTCGCTCCCCTTGCTCATTAGACCCGACAAAGCCAGTCAAGTGGCAGGTAGCTTCCTTTTCCGGATAGAAACGGAAGGGCTGTTGACTGAAATCGATTCCCGACAGTTCCAAATCACGCATTTGAAGTACTGTCAGATCGTCCAGCTTACTTTTTAGGGGCACATAGGGATCGTTCAATGCCGTCAATTTTCCAAGCAAAGCATCTTCCTCCATCTCCAAAATCAAAGCTAAAGCCTTGGCGATCGTTTCTTTGTCACCGTCCGTCAATTGGCGGGTGTCGGCATACACCGTTGCCAGGGTCTTGTTGACCGCGGCCGGAAAACGTCCATCTGGTGCCTTGGGATCACTCAAGTATATCTCTCCCCTTTCCGGAAATAATTCCCTGAAAATATCGTGCTGGTCATTGGCCAAGGCGGAATAGAAGGAGTGCGACATCACCTGAATATAAAATAATCTGCCTACGATTACCGCCAGAAAAACAATCAAAAACGCCTGCAAAATCCAAATCCGCCTGACGATTGGTTCGTTTTGGCGTTTTCTTTTCATGTGGCGTCGCAATTTCATAAGTACTTGCGACCCTTAAGTTTGTCGGGAAGATACTGCTGACCGTCATCAGCATGCCCGTCCGGTCTGCGTTTCTTGACGTCATGGGCATAGACATAGCCCTTGCCGTGATCCAGCTCCTTCATCAGTTGGGTCGGGGCGTTACGCAAATGAAGCGGCACTGGCTCGTTGGCCGACTCGGCAATATCGACCTTAACCCGACCGTAAGCGACATAGAGGGCGTTTGATTTGGGGGCTTGAGCCAAATAGACAACAGCTTGAGCCAAACAGACATTGCATTCCGGCATACCCAAACGGTGAGTGGCCTCAAAAGCGGCATTGGCCTGGACTAAAGCGTTCGGGTCAGCCAACCCGATATCCTCAGAGGCGAAGCGAACTAACCGACGGGCGATGTAGAGCGGATCCTCTCCCGCTTCAAGCATCCGTCCCAACCAATAAAGACTGGCGTCAGCATCCGAGCCGCGCAGGCTCTTGTGCAGGGCGGAAATCAAGCTGTAGTGCTCGTCGCCAGTCTTGTCATATAGCAGGTGTGACCGCTTCAGTTGTCCGGCGACCGCCTCTTTGGTCAACTGTCCGATTTTCTTTTCGCTGGTCTCAACCGCAGTCGCCTTAATTGCCATCTCCAAAGTGTTCAGGGCAATCCGAGCGTCACCGTCAGCAATCGAAGCGATAAATTCGAGAACCCCATCCTCAACCTTAATCTGAATCTGTCCCAGCCCCTTTTCCTGATCAAGCAAGGCTCGCCCAAGAAGCTTGGTGATATCCTCAACATCAAGACTTTTCAGGATAAATACTCGGGAACGGGAAAGTAGGGCCGAATTAATCTCGAACGAAGGGTTCTCTGTGGTCGCTCCGATCAGTACGACTGTACCGTCCTCAACGTAAGGCAGGAAGGCATCCTGCTGGGCCTTGTT
>JAGLUH010000398.1 GCA_023134875.1 Candidatus Zixiibacteriota bacterium | reverse complement strand
CTCAAGTATCCCGGCGGCGGTGACTGGTACTGGGGTTCGTCGGCGATTCCTAATTTTATCAATTTCCTGCGGCAGAACACTACTATCCCTGTCGCCCGCGAAGAGGTCAGAATTGCTCTGTCCGACAAGGGGCTTTTCAATTACCCCTTTCTCTATATGACCGGTCACGGCAACGTCAACTTCCGCGCCGGCGACCTGGAAGTGCTGCGCCGTTACCTGCGATCGGGCGGGTTTCTGTTCGCCAACGATTCTTACGGCATGCGCAAGGCGTTCCTGCGTGAAATGAAAAAGCTCTTCCCCGACCAGGAACCGCAGGAACTGCCATTCAACCACGGCATTTTCAATTGCTACTTCAAGTTCGCCGGCGGACTGCCGAAAATACACAAGCATGATAACAAACCGGCGCAGGCTTTTGGCTGGTTTATCAATGAGCGTCTGGTGGTTTTATTCGTATATGAATCAGACATCGGTGACGGCTGGGAGGATCCGCAGGTGCACCATGACCCCGAAGAGAAACGTCAGAAGGCGCTTCGCATGGGTACCAATATCCTGATCTGGGCGTTGACCAACTAAGGGATAGAGCATGAATCCGAAAGAGAGCTTGCGATACCTGACGGGACGGCTGAAAAGCCTGAGAAACTATATTCTCCTGAAGAACCTGGCAGTGGGTGCGGCTATTATCGTAACTGCGATGGCGGCGCTCCTGCTGGTCGGCTGGCTCTTCAACCTCCTCTTCTGGCTGACACCGGATTTCCGAACCTCATTTATGGTGATTGCCGCTCTGGCGCTGGTTGGGTTGTTTATCTATCGAATACTGCTGCGAATCCTGCGGCAGCCGTCGACTGAGAAAGTTGCTCTGCAGGTGGAGAAACGCTATCCCCACCTGAAAAATCAGTTGATCGCTTCGTTGCAGTTGGAGAAGAACCTGCACGAGAACCGTGAGGGTTTCTCCACGGAAATGATCAAAGCGGTGATTGAAAGCTCAAAGCATATCTGCCATGACCTCGATTTCAAGGAATCGGTCAGTTGGCTGCCGCTGCGCCGATGGTCGAAATACTTAGCCGTCGCTGCTGGCGTGGTTCTAATCATCGGTTTTCTCTTTCCGGGATCATTCAATGAATCGGTTTATCTCTATAGTCATCCCTTCCTGGAGATCGAAAGAGAACTGAGCTATCAACTGGAGGTCTCGCCCGGGAATTGCGAGATTGCCAAGTTTACCGAACTTGATATCGAAGCGCTCGTTTTCGGTTCCCATCTGCCGGATGAAGCCTTGCTTTACTGGCGTTATCCGGGGGGCAAGCTCAAGCAGGTCGAACTTAATCGCCGGAAACACCAGGCCGGTTATGCCGCTGGTCTGAGTGACAAGTTCGGTCTATCCGACAGCCTTAGATTCAGTCATATTGTTAGAGAGACGAAACGATCATTTGAGTACTGGGTGGTTGCCGGCGAAATCACCTCGACGAAATATCTGATAACAGTTGTCGACAAACCACGCGTGATCGGCCTGAAGCTGACCTATCACTATCCCCGCTACACCGGTCTTGATCCCCTGGTCGTCGATGAAAATGACGGTAATATCGCCGCCATCAAGGGCACCAACGTTATGATAACAGCCAGCCTGAACAAACCGGTCAAAGAAGCCTGGTTACAGTTCACCGACAGCAGTACGCAGCAACTAAAGATCGAGAGGCAGAGGTTGACCGCTACGATCAAGGTGATCGAGAACGGCTCCTATCATATCGAGGTGATCGATTCCCTCGGACATGGCAACGTCAAACCGATCGAGTACCGGATTGAAAAAATCGCCGATCTTTATCCGGAAGTCGACATCTTCTCTCCCGGCGTGCCGGTCGATCTTGATGATCGGATGGCGCTTGATTTGGGCATGAAGCTCTTTGATGATTTCGGTTTCTCGGAAATCAATCTACTCTACCAGCTTCACAGTCCGACCGGCGAATCATTTGAAGTCAAGAACCGGCTTGGCTTCGACCGCAAGCTGGGTCGTGATTTTGAACTGCGTCACCCCTGGGATTTGGCTAATATCGGCCTGGAACCGGGCGGTTTTGTCGAGTATTTCATTGAAGCTTATGACAATGACAATATCTCCGGCCCCAAACGCGGTGTCTCGCAGATTTTGACCGCGCGCTTGCCGTCGCTGGATGAGATGTTTGCTTATCTTGAGGATGAGGAACAGGAACAGATTTCCGCCCTGGAGCAGCTTCATCAGCAGCAACAGCAGCTTGCCGAGCAAATGGCCGAACTCTCCGAAGAACTGCTGACGAACCAGGAACTTGATTGGGAGCAGCGTAAGAATATCGAGAAGGCGCTGATGTCACAGCAGGAGTTGATGCAGGCGATGGAGAATATCGCCGAGCGGATGCAGCAAATGGAAGATGAGATGCGAAAGAACGATCTCACTTCACTGGAAATTCTCCAGAAACTGCAGGAGATCAAGAAACTCTTCGAGGAAGTTGCCACTCCGGAGATGCGGGAGGCAATGCGGCGATTGCAGGAGGCGCTGCAACGGATGGATCCGCAGGAGTTGCAGGATGCCGCCGATAAGATGCAGATGTCGCAGGAGGAATTAAAGGAGCGGCTGGAACGCACGATTGCCCTGCTAAAGCTGTTGCAAATCCAGCAGAAGATGGAAAATATGGTCAAACTGCTGGAGCAGCTCATTGAGAGACAGCAACAGGTCAATGAAGCAACCAAGCAGAGCGAAGAGGAGAAATTGCCTGACCTTGCTCCACGGGAAAAAGAAAACAAGGCGAAATTCGACGATCTTCAGGAACAGGCCAAAGAGTTGGAGGAATTACTCAAGGAGATAAATCTTGCCGATAATCAGGCGGCGCAGGATTTCTGTCATGCTCCCTCGGAATCGCCCGCCGGTGAAGAGATGGAAGAGATGGCGGAAAACCTGGCGAAGTCACGGCAAAGTCAGTCAATGCAACGCGGTGAGGCTGCGCTTTCCGCGCTCAATGAACTGCAGAAACGGATGCAGGAGAGCAAGGATTCATTCAATACCGGTATGGGTATGCAATCGGTTGAGGAGATGAAAGGCGCTTTCGATGACCTGCTTTACCTCTCCGATCAGCAGGAGAATATCTTCAACTTCTCCGAACAGGTAGACCCCAAATCGTCGCAACTGGCGACGATGGCGGCTCAGCAGCAGGCGCTGGCACGGACACTTGAGTCGCTGCGAGAGAAACTGATCGAGATTGCCAAGGGATGCGCTTTCTACAAGCGGGAGATCACCGACCTTATCGACCAGGCGGGCGAGTGCATGGGTAGTTCCACCACCAACCTGATGAACCGTAACGGTGCCGCCGCCGGACGCTATCAGAAGGAAGCTATG
This sequence comes from Candidatus Zixiibacteriota bacterium, assembly GCA_023134875.1. Classification (GTDB taxonomy): domain Bacteria; phylum Zixibacteria; class MSB-5A5; order CAIYYT01; family CAIYYT01; genus JAGLUH01. The sequence goes on along the minus strand of JAGLUH010000398.1, from coordinate 8,305 downwards.
CTCTCCCTCAATCAGGCCGCTAATCGTCTGCTGCAGTCGATGCAGTCGCAGAAAATGTGCTCTTCGGGTAGTTGTTCCAAGCAAAACATGTTCAAGAAAATGAATAAGCTGTCGCAGCAGCAGCAGAAGATCAATAACAACTCCTCGGCGATGTGCAACAATCCCAGCCAAGGCAAGCGGGGCAAGGATGCGTTGCGACGTCTGGCCAACGAGCAGGCGGCGGTGCAGAAGAGTCTTGAGGAACTACAGCAGGAACAGGGAGGGCGGCGTGATATCCTCGGTCGTCTTGACGAAATGGCGCGCGAAGTCCGCAAGGTGGTGGAAGACCTGGAAAGCGGCCACCTGGATGAAAATACTCTGGACCGGCAGTACAAAATCCATTCGCGGATGCTTGATTTTCAGAGATCGCTGGAACGGCAGGACTACAAAGAAGAACGTGTTTCTGAGACCGGGCGCAACCTGACACGCACCAGTCCGCTCCCCCTTCGATTCGACACACCCGAGACAAGAGATACCTATCAGGACCGTTTGCAGAAATATCTCCAGGAGAAATTCCCGGAAGAGTACGAGGAAATAGTCAAAGAGTACTTCCGCGCGGTCAACAATAACCAAGACAATCGATGAAGCGAACCACTCTGATCTTGTTAATTGCCGGTCTGCTTTCAATTCAACTGCTGGCTATTACTCATCGACAGGTGGAACAGATCAAAGAGGCCGAGCAGTTATCTGCGCAGGGGAAATGTAAGCAGGCGTTTCATATCCTGACAAAGCTTGACACGCTGGAACCGGGCAATGTCCAGGTCCGGTTTGCTTTGCTGAATGCCTATGTCTGCGCCAAGGATTTCGCCGCGGCATTAGAAATCATTAACGGCCTGATTGACCAGGAAACAAATCCGGCTCGACATCTTGCTCTCCTGATTGAAAAGGGGAGGATTCTTCTCCGGCAAGGAGAAAAAGAAGCTGCCGAAATGAGTTTCCGCGCGGCTATGAAACTGGAGCGCAAGACTCCTGAGTCTTACCGAAAAGTGGCGAACGCCTTCGTGTCGGCAGGATACTATACCGATGCCGCCCGACTCTATCTTGAAGGTCGAGAGGAACTGAATAACCCCACTCTCTTTGCCGCTGAACTTGGTCATCTTTACGAAGTAATGCGCAACTACGGTGAAGCGGTCCGAGAGTATTTTCTCCTTCTGGTTGCGGACTCCACTCAGGTCAGATATGTCGGCGACAGAATCAGCGCCCTCAATGCCCGGGTTGTGGAGGAAAGGTTCGATACCGGTCTGGAAACCGCTCTTACGGGTTTGATCAAAGACTTCCCCCAAAATAAGTATGCTCACAAATACTATGCCGATTTTCTTGTCAGTGCCGGCCGGCTTGAGGAGGCATTCCAGCGCTATCTGCTCGTCGACAACCTGGAACAAGGCGATGGCGTGGAGATACTCTACTTCTGTAAGCTGGCGGGAGAACATGGTGATTATCGGCTGGTCAAGCAGGCGCGCGACTATCTGATTGACAATCATCCCCGATCGCCCGGCGTCAGCGCTGCCGCTTTCATCCTGGGGGAAACCTACTTCGCGAACCGACTGTATGGAGCGGCAATAACGGTTTACGAGGAGATAATAGCGCAGAGTCCGGCACCACGCGATATCGCCGAAGCTACGTTCCGTATCGGCCACACGAGATTCAAAGGTCTCCGTGACCCGCAGGGTGCTCTTGATGTTTACCGTGAATTGACAGCTCGCTATCCTACCACTGCCAGCGCTGGCATTGCCGCCCTTATCATCGCCGACTGTCACCTGGCCCTGGGTGAGGCACAGACAGCCGATTCACTTTACCAGGTAATCCCCTTCAACTCGCTGCCGCATAAGTACCAAGAGCAGTTGCTATTTCGGCGAGGTGAACTTCAGTTCTATCTTGGTCAATATGATGCCGCCCGCAGGTCATACGGCGACCTGATGCAGGCTTTCCCGCGCAGCATCTATGTCAACGACTGCCTGCGGCGGATGATGCTGATTACCGAGCATCCCGACATGGAAGAAATCACTCTGCGGCTTTATTCCGAGGCGCTCTATGCCGCCTTTCGTTTTGAATATGATTCCTCACTGGTCATCTACGGTATACTGAAGAATCGCCTGGGAACGATGCTAAGAGAGATCGCCTGGTACGAAGCGGGCGAAACCTATGAATTGATCGGGCAACCAGTCAAAGCGCTGGCTCAGTTTGATTCGCTGATAGCGCTTTTTCCCGAGGGCTTCTATGCGCCGCTCGCTCTTGAGAAGAAGGGAGACGTTTATGCCGAGCTTCTGGATGATCAACAAGCAGCCAGGCAGATGTATGAGACGGTTCTGTTAGACTATCCCCAGGGCCTCAATGTTGAGGAAGTACGCCGCAAGTTACTCCGTACCGATGCAATCATCAAACACGAGCAAACAATACCGAAATCATAGATTACCCGATTACATACCTCTATGGCAACGTTTCCCGGAACGGCCTGATCCATTTCGCGAGAGATCAAGGGAAAAGAATTGTGTTGCTGAATGGTTTGCCTATATTAAACAGCCAGGCGGCAAACAATGCAGGTGAATTGAGACAATGGAACCAAAAGTTGACCATACAAGAGCTTCCTTACACAAGGTCTTCGCCGTCTTTGTGTTTCTGGTCTCGCTGGTCGTCTACGCACTAACGGTGCAGCGCACCCTGTCGTTATGGGACTGCGGCGAGTTTATCGCCTGCTCCTATATTCTGGGCGTCGCGCATCCGCCGGGAACCCCCCTCTTTCTTCTGATAGGTCGCATCTTCTCACTGCTGCCGGTCGTAGCCGACATCTCCTTGCGAGTAAACCTCCTGTCGGTGGTCAGTGGCGCCGCCGCCGCCGCGTTCGCCTACCTGGTCTCGGTACGGCTGCTCTTCTTCCTGCCGCAGGTGAAGGAAAGCAGCACCCGACGGCTGGCGGTCTACTTCAGCTCCGCCAGCGGCGCCTTGCTTCTTGCCTTCAGCCGCACCAACTGGTTGAACTCGGTTGAAGCTGAAGTTTACTCACTGTCGATGATGTTGATCTTCCTCCTGATATGGCTGTCGCTGCGCTGGAATGACATTCGCGGCACTAAGAACGCTAACAACTATTTGATTCTCATCGCCTACCTCGGCGTGATGTCGATCGGTATCCATATGACCGTCTTTCTGGTGATGCCGGCGATCTTCCTGTTTATCGTATTGGCGGATGAGTCACTGAGGAGGGATATTCGTTTCTGGATCAGCGGTATCCTGCTTTTCTCAATCAGTATGGATGTGATGTGGTTTTTATGCGGCGTCACGGCCTGGCTTCTGATCTCGCTGATAGCATACCTTAATCGCCGCACCGCCGCGTGGGGATTGGCTCTCTTCATCGGCGCTGTGGCGCTGATCGGTTACAGTAACCATGCCTATATACCGATCCGCGCGGCACAGAAACCGGCCATCAACGAGAATAACCCCGACAACCTCAAGAAGTTCATTGATTATGTCGCCCGCCGCCAGTATGGTACCGAGTCGATGTTGACGCGGATGTTTGAGCGTCGCGGTAGTTGGGCGAATCAGTTGGGTGATTTCCCCCGCATCGGTTTCGGCGGCTTCCTGCTGAAACAGTACGGTTTTCCCGGCTTCGCCTTTCTCCTGCCGCTGGTACTGGCTGTCATTGGTATCATCAATCTGATCAAATGGAAATGGAAAGTCGGTGTTTATATCACCCTCTTGCTTCTTATTTGCACTATCGGTCTGGTTCTCTACATGAACTTCGCCGACGGTTCCGCGATTGATCGGGTTACCGGCAACAACAAGCTGGAGGTGAGAGACCGCGACTATTTCTTTACGCCCGGCTTTGTGCTGTTCGCACTCTGCATCGGGCTGGGACTCTATGTGGTGCTAAACAGGATTATCAAATTGCTGCGTGATCGCCGCACCATTATGCTGATGGCACTTATGGGTTTTCACTCATTACTGCTGCCGTTGGCGGCGCTCAGGGCCAACTATGAGTGCTGCGACCGCTCCGGGTTGACGGTAGCCCGCGACTATGCCTACAATCTCCTGATGTCCTGTCCCCACGATGCGATTCTCTTCACCAACGGCGACAACGACACCTTTCCGGTCTGGTGTCTTCAGGAGGTCTACGGGATACGGCGTGACGTCAGGGTAGCAAACCTGTCCCTGCTACAGACGGACTGGTACCAGTTGCAGATGAAGTATGAGTGGGACGTGCCCATATCCTTTGATGATGATCAGATGATATGGGTGGAAGTCTACGACAATAGAATCGGACATAAGATTCAACGTCCGGTTAGGCCCTATGTAGACCATCTGCGCGGCGATTGGGTTCATCCCCTGATGGCCTTCCAAGACCCGGAAACCGGACGCTTGGTAACGGTAGCGCACCAGATGATTGAAAATATCATCGCCGCCAACAAGTGGAAGTACCCGATTCTGTTTGCCAACACCTACCCGGAAGAAGTCAAGTATCCTCTGGCTGACCATGTTATCAGGCGCGCCTGGCTTTACCAGTTGGTACCGGAGAAGATCAAGGGCGCGTTTGCTGTTGATACCACTTTTCACCTGATGGAGAATGTCTTTTGCTATGATGGCCTTGACAATCCGCAGGTGTACCGTGATCCGGTGGCTACCGCGCTGGTTGTCGGCGCCGCCCAGAACATTATGGAGTTCGCTGACTACCTTGAAGGGCAGGGCGACACCGTCGGCGCTTTGCGGGTAGTTGATTTCATAATGGAGAAAGTTCCCGAGTTCTGGCAGCCCTATGCCCGAAAAGCGGCTTACCTGGGACTCGATCAGGCCGCTACTGATACACTGTTCACCCGCTTCTTCGCGCATACCGACAGCCTGACAGCCTACAATCCCGACAATGTCTACTATCATCTTTACCGCGGTATAACCCATCAATACCTCGGTCGGCGGGCGGAGGCGGCGACCGCCTACAAGGAAGCATATCGGTGTAATCGTGCCATCAACGTCACCTACCGTTCCCTGCTCAGCGCCTACCTGGCCAGTGGTCGGCGTGCTGACGCGGTGGCCCTTTCCCAGGAATTCCTTAAAACCAATCCCTACGATCCTACCGCCGCTGCGGTTGTCTCCGGCAAACTGTAGGTCTGATATTACCTAAGGGATAGTCTGCATATCTCTCGCGGCGGGCGAGGAGAGGCTGTCTCACATGTAGATGACATTTGGCTTACTTGCGGCGTCCGGCCAGTCAAAGGTCTGGCTCTGACAGGCAGTTGTCGAACGCTTTAATCCGCACGAATCAAACATTTACCATCGGGAAGGGGTTCCCAGCGGCGCCGAAAAGATGGTATTGTTGAATCGGGCGATTCAGGGTCTCATTGAGCGCGGCGCTCTCCAAGACCATGATCGCGAAATCGTGCAAGCCACCAAACGTCTTGCCGGTAACTGGTTCGCCAGTTCCGACAGTTAACAGCATGTCAAGTAAGCAACCCCTTAACTAACGGAACAGTATATCCCACCCGCTATGACGCAGGACTTATCGGCTGAAAAGGGATGAATCTGATGCTCCTTGGCGCAATCCCTCATTTGCCCAGAATGGGAGACTACATCTTGCCACCAGGCATTTCCGTTTTCTTATAACCTTTTGGCAGATCATAAGTCCCCTTGGGGGCATCCTTTTCAGTCAGTTCGATCAACTCGCTGGTGGTTTTCTGAGTTGTGCCCACAACTTCGGTCGTGTTCGTGGTCAACACCGGAAAACGTTTGATCTTCTCCCATTCCTTCAGCAGCTTCTCATAACCGGGGAAACTGTCCATCGCCGCACTGCTCATCTGATAGTACAGGCTCATATCAATGTCGATATCCTCAGTCGCCCAGATTTCCATTTTCACAACGGCCATCATGGCGTTCAGGTCACCGAGGTACTTCTTGCATTTGTATTCACCGATTTTCTTCGATTCGTCAGTGGGCGTGACCGTAAACTTCATCGTGCCAGCCATGTTTTTCATCATTTCCTTCATCGCCGCCGTTTGATCCTCATCACCCTCAGCGCCCATCGCCTCGGCCATTTCGGCGGGACCGCCCATCGGCATCTCGAGATAGCTCTTGTTCGAATGGTTGATCATGTACATGATTTCCTTTTCGCCGTCAACCAGCACGGCGGCGGTATCCATATCCATGTACGCTTTCCCTTTGGCCAACCAGACGGAGACGACATGCTCTTCGGCGGGGTGTTTCTGTCCCATAATCTCATAGGCGTCCGTTTTGATCTGCATTTTGTAGAAAACATCCGCCTGCAGCAATGCCGGTAGTACCAGCAGCAAGACGCCAACAAAGCAACCCATGACTACCAGGTTTTTCCTTCTCATAACAAATCCTCCCTGAATAATAGTGACGAACACAATAATGGTACATTCTGCCCAAGTCTGCCGCTAAATAACTCAGTAGTGATTTAGTCCCGGCTACTTGAGCAACACCATCTTTCTGGTCTGGCAGAAATCGTCTGCCCGCAGTTGATAAAAATAGACTCCCGAGGCCACCTCCTTGCCATAGTGATCGGTACCATCCCAGGTAACCCGTTTATACCCTGCCGTCAGGTGTTCATCAGCAAGTGTCGTCACTCGACGGCCGGTGATATCAAATACCTCCAGTGTCACAAGCCCACTGTGCTGTAAGCTGAACTCAATGACAGTCGTCGGATTGAAGGGGTTGGGATAATTCGGCGACAAGCTGTATTGAGAGGGCAACGTCGGGCTCTCAATATCTTCCACCTTGATCATCGGATCAAAGGAGGTGATATAGCCCGAGTGCATATAGTGCACTGTCGAGCTGACCACACCGATACAGACCTCACCAACCGAGGAGAGTACCGTATAGTTGTCGGTCGCTGTTATGGTGCCGCCGCTGTTGATCACGTTGCGTTCGACGGAATACTCACTGTCGCAGACATCCCGCCAATCGCGGTCGCTGGAAAACAGGTCGCCAGGACAGGTCAACAGCACCAACAGCAGGATAAAAGCGCTCCCGAATCGCATCAGTTCTTTCATAGCCTTCCTCCTGAAGAATACAACCACTCTCGCACTGCCATTGTTACTCCACCGTACCACAAGATGTCGGGATGAAGATAACCGACAGGTAACGGTTGGCAGCGGCGGCAGCGGCATTCACTTCTCCCCTGAAGGCCTGGAAATAGAAGGTGTTGCTGCCCTGAGTCACCGTGAATAGGCGTTGCACCGTGATTATCTCGTGACCGTAAGCCTCGGGTGACACCGCCCAACAGGGATCACCGTCATTGGGCAGGGTGCCGTCCGTCTTGGTAACACCAACGACGAGCGTTGTCGTATCCGCCACTGAGCCGGTGTCGGTAAGGGTAAACTCGGCGGTGCCAATCACCAGCGCGTAACCGGCCGCCGGCGCTGTGATACTACGGCTCGCCAGTGTCGTATGAGTGGTGTCAACATCAACCCAGGTGCTCTCGCCGTCACCCCCCACACCGGCAAACGCATGGGTGTGATTGGCCTGGGCAAAACTGCTGGCATCAAAACCATCCAGCTTGTCGGCGTTAAGATCGGTATTGAGGACAGTATTGCTGATCGGAATCTTGGCCGACTGATTGCCCGCATCGAAACCGTCCAGTTTGTCGGCATTGAGGTTAGTGTTGAGAGTGCTGTTATTGATCGGAATATCCAGCGCGTTGCCTGGCGCATACCCCTGTAGATAGTGGGAATTGGCGGCGTAAGGAACCGATGAGAACTTGATGCGCTGCATCGGTACGTCGCCGCTCACCTGCAATTGCAGCCAGTACTGCTTGTCGCCTTTCAATCCACTCAGTGGCGTGGTGGTGCCAAGTGCCACGTTGATTACACCGTCGGCGACAGTAATGGTATGCAGCTCGCCCCAGAGCGAGTCACCGCTGGTAGCCGCATCCCAGATGCTGAAAGTAATACTGGTGCTGCCGCTTACCTTGGTGCCGGAAGCGTCAGTGAGAACACCCTGGTAGTTCATCGTGTCCCAGACGCCGGCACTAAGCAGAGCGGGAAGGATCAGTAGCGCGGCCATCACTCTGACCCCGATCAGCGCGCATGATCGATTTCTCATACTCATTCTCCTTACTTTGAAGTTATCACTCTCCTTCAACGTTCCCCATCCCTCTCGCCTTTCCCTGCCGCAACCTAAGAGAAAGCACAAACGGCTGTCAAGTTTTAACACTTGAGTTGGAGGTGATGTTGTCAAAACTGCGACGGTTTTAACCTACAAGCTGATTTAGGCGCAGGTCGGGAGGCCTGCCACGCACGACATCGCGAGTCCGGCCAGTCAAAGG
>JAGLUH010000397.1 GCA_023134875.1 Candidatus Zixiibacteriota bacterium | reverse complement strand
TCATTCAGGTTAATTACCAACAGGTCAAGGTCTCCATCGTTATCATAATCGCCGTAAGTGGCGCCACGTCCGACGTATTTCTCTCTGAAGTAAGGGCCTGATTTGTCCGCGACATCCTCAAAATGTCCCGTGCCGTCGTTTCGCATAAGCACATCTTCTTCCGTATATTCATGATGGGCATTACCATTGGCGATGAAGATATCCAAATAGCCGTCGCAGTCATAATCGAACAAAACGCCGCCCCAGCCGGTGTACTGTCCACAGACAACTGCAAGGTTGGTTGGTTCCGTGCGGTCTTCGAAATAGTCCTTTCTGTTCATTAGCAGACAGCCATATCCCATGTCGGGAATATAAATATCAAGCCAGCCGTCACGATCCACATCGCCGACCGCCGGTCCCATTGAAGAAACTCCCTGTCCTCCTTCGCCAAAAGCCAGACCCATCATAAGACCTTCGTTTTCGAACGTACTGTTGCCCTTGTTCCTGAAATAGTAGTTTTCCATACCATCATTGGGAATATAGAGGTCCAGGAATCCATCATTGTTCAGATCCGCAATAGTAGCACTCATCGCTCGTCCATTCGGCTGGAAAACTCCCGCTTCTTTTGTGACATCGGTAAAAGTTCCATCACCGTTGTTACGATACAGCGTGTCCGGCTGGCCCCTGTAGCTGAGGGGGCCGGGATAACCCGCCGCCGCATAGTAAGAACGAAATTTACCGCTGTCATATTCGAGATAATTTGCGACATAAATATCAAGATCACCATCGCCATCATAATCGAACCACGGCGCCGAAAGGCTCCAGTTAGAATTGTCGAGCCCTGATGATTCGGATATGTCGGTAAAGGTCCCGTTCCCGTTGTTGCGGTAAAAAACATTCGGCCCGTAATTCAGGACATAAAGGTCAAGGTCACCATCGTTGTCAAAATCCGAGGCTGAGCAGCCGAAACCAAAACCTTCGTGGCCGACACCGGCTTCTTTGGTGACGTCGCTGAACGTTCCATCCTTATTATTTCGATACAGTGAATTGGCAAGTTTTCCTCTAAGTGTCCGGCCCCGATTATCATTGACGTTTTTAAGCCAACAACCATTGACGAAGTAAATATCAAGCCAGCCATCTCCGTTATAGTCAAAGAACATTGCTCCGGCGCCGGTGCCCTCGACGATGTTACTAAGGTCGAAGTCCCCATAGCTATGCTGGAATTTAATACCCGCCTGCTCAGCCACATCGGTAAAAACCGGCAGAGTTTGCTCTTCACCGCCGCTGATTGCAACCTGAAACATCAGCACAAATATTAGAAATCTCAACGAATTCACTGGCTGCTTCCTCCATTGTCCTGTTTGGATTCCTGTAAGTTATCCGGGCCCGGAATGCCGTCCCAAAGAGCTCCCATATCGATCCATTCGGCGAAGGTTCGTTTCTCATCATTGGTCAATGCATCATTTCCAACCGGTGGCATCCGAGGTATCTTTTGCTGTGAAAATGTATCGTCCCACGGTCTTGAAGTGTTTCGTCCGAATATGCGCCATATAAG
>JAGLUH010000396.1 GCA_023134875.1 Candidatus Zixiibacteriota bacterium | reverse complement strand
GGCCCCTTGAAAGAGATCGATTCGATAACATCAGGGTAAAGCGTCCCCTGCGCCAGGAACTTGATACCACCATGCTGTTGCGCCGCTTCTTCAAATACCTCGATGAAAGTGCGACCGATGATCTTGCGTTTCTCCTCAGGATCAACAACGCCCTGCAAGCAGGAGAGAAAACGCTGGGAGGCATCCACCCGTTCGACCTTCAAGCTCAGGTGTTCGAGAGCATCGAGGACTTCGGATTCCTCATGACGGCGCAAGAGACCATTATCGACAAAGATCGGCACCAGGTTGTCACCGATTGCCCGTTTTAGCAGCAAGCCGGTTACCGCCGAATCCACGCCGCCGGAAATACCAAGCAGTACCCTGGCATCACCGACCCGCTCACGAATATCATTGATTGATCGCTCGATAAAAGAACTCATCGTCCAATCACCGCGCGCCGCACAGATGTTGAAAAGGAAATTGTGCAGTATTTCCCGGCCCTGCTCCGTATGAATTACTTCAGGATGAAATTGCAGGCCATATATCTTTTTCTGCCGGTTTTCTAAGGCGGCGATTTTGACGTCAGCAGTGCTGCCGATAGTGGTGAAACCCTCCGGCAACCGGCTGATCGTATCACCATGACTCATCCAGACAACCGACTCCGCTGTGAGGTCGTTAAACAGAAGGGAAGTAGTATCCTTGTTGATTGCAGCCCGTCCATACTCGCGCGAATTGCTACGGTGTAATTCGCCGCCAAAAACCTCCGCAATCAATTGCATGCCGTAGCAGATGCCGAGCAGGGGCATGCCCAACTCGAGGAAGGCTTTCTCACAGCGGGGGGGGTCTTCCGCCAGCACCGATGCCGGTCCACCCGACAGCACGATACCGCAAATGTTTTTGTTTCTGACCTGATCATAAGGAACGGTGCAGGGGTATATTTCACAGTAGACTTTCATTTCCCGGATGCGGCGGGCAATCAACTGCGTATACTGAGAGCCGAAATCGAGAATGAGGATCATCTCCGACGCGGTTATCATACCCATTTGTCTTCCTTCCGGGTCAGTTCGCGCAGCCATTCCTGATCGTTGATCTCAGGATGATCGACATTGAAATGCAGGCCGCGCGATTCCTTGCGCTTGATGGCGAAGTCGATAATCAATTGCGCACAGGTGGCCAGGTTACGCAGCTCGATTACTTCATAGCTCAAGGGGCGGGTCTCGAAATAATCCTCGGCGTCTCGCACCAGGTGGACTATCCTTTCGCGGGCACGCTGGAGCCGATAGTCCGAGCGCACCACACCGACATAGTCCCACATCAGGTTGAGAAGTTCGCTGCGGTCATGCTTTAGCAATATCTGCTCGCGCCGCTTTAACGGTTTGCCGACTTCATTGATCTGCCGCGTTTTTTGGGAGACGGATTCGATTAAAGGTTCGATGTCATTGATCACAGCGGTTTCCGCGGCAAACTGAGCAGTTGCCACCGCCTCCAGGAGCGAATTGGATGCCAGACGATTGGCGCCATGCATCCCCATCATCGCCACCTCACCACACGCCAGCAAACCCTTGATATCAGTATGGCAGTTAAGGTCGGTTTTGACACCGCCGCAGATGTAATGCGCCGCCGGCACGACCGGAATCGGTTCCTTAGTGATATCAATGCCATGCTTCTTGCAGGTGCGGTAGATATTCGGGAATCTATGTTTAATTAGATCAGCATGAAGGTGAGTGACGTCAAGATAGACGAACCTGTCGCCCGAGGATTTAAGTTCTGCGTCAATGGCGCGCGCCACCACATCACGCGCCGCCAGCTCGCCGGAATCGTGATACTTGTACATGAAACGCTTGCCGTTCTGAGTAAAAAGCCTACCGCCTTCACCGCGCACCGCCTCGGATATCAGGAAGGAGCGCGGGGCATCATGGTAAAGAGTGGTGGGGTGAAACTGGATAAACTCCATGTTCGCCACCGACGCGCCGGCACGATACGCCATCGCCACACCGCTACCGGTGGCAATCGGCGGGTTGGTGGTATGCAGATAGACCATACCGGCACCGCCGGTAGCCAGCAGCGTCGCGCCGGCATAAAAATGATCCACAGTGCTGTGTTTGCTGTCGAGACAGACGGCGCCGATACAATGACGGGTGCTCATGCGTTCAACGGTAATCAGGTCAAGGGCAATATGATTTTCATAGAGGGTGATGTTGTCGTTTGTCCGCACCGCGCGTGCCAGGGCGCTTTCAATTTCGCGACCGGTATAATCGGCGGCATGCACCACCCGACGCTCACTATGGCCTCCCTCCCGACCGAGATGCAGTTTCTTGCCATTATCCTCCCGACTGAACCTCACACCGAGTTGTATCAGTTTGTCGATGCAAGCCGGCCCGGCCCTGACGATCCTGTCGACAACTTCAGGGTGCGACAAACCGCAACCGGCGGTCACGGTATCGGCGATATGTTTCTCGAAGCTATCCGCTGGCGAGACAACGGAGGCGATGCCGCCCTGGGCATAGTTGGTATTCGAATCGGTTTGCCGTTTCTTGGTAACAATTGCCACCCGCCCTATGTCAGCGACCCTCAAGGCGTAAGACAGGCCGGCAATGCCGGAACCAATAACCAGGAAATCAAATTTCAACAACCGATCACCTCAAGGATTCTTTGGAAAAATATATCCTCTCGCGCGGCGATGGCAACCTCTATTTCCGCCACCAGGCAGGTGTTTGGGGCAAAGCTGGAGGGTAACAGTTTCACAGCATCCTTCTCAGTCGTTATCACCACTTCTGCTCCTTTGTGCGTGGCGCTTTCTACCACCATATTGATATCCGTACTGGTGTAGTGATGATGATCGGCGAAGATGGTGTGACCGACAACCTCAGTTCCCACTTTGGCAAGCAATGATGCAAAGCTGTCCGGATTGCCGACACCGCTAAGAAGGTAAATCCTTTTTTCTCGGAGGGAGTCGACCGCCACGTTCTCACCAGTCGCCAGGTCTCGTAAACCGGCCAGCTTAGTGAATACCATGAAGACACTATCTCGTAGGACATAGGTGCAGACCATGTCAAGTAACTGGTCGATCTGGTCATCGCTCAGCAACTCGGTGCGAGTAAGTAGAACCATATCGGCTCGTTTAAGCGCCCGTTTGCTTTCACGGAGATTACCGCCTGGCAGTCGATGACCGTTGCCGAAGGGGGTAGTGGCGTCAAGCAGAACGAGATCGAGGTCACGCGCCAGACACCGATGCTGGAAACCATCATCCAGGAGAAAAAGATCGATACCATGCCGATCATACAGCACCATGCCATTGCCATGACGATTCCAGCCTATGCCAAACCAGCAATTATCGAGCTTGTCAGTCAGCATCACCACCTCGTCGGCAAGCCAGTCGATAGTATCCCTGTCCACCTTACCGCTGTTGAACACGATATCCGAATGGCTGTAGGTCGCGCCGTAACCACGGGTGAGAATGGCGAACTTCCGATCAAGGGCAGTCAGTTTCTCGGCCAGAAGCAGAGTGACGGGGGTCTTGCCGGTGCCGCCGGTAGTGATGTTGCCTATTGAGATAACCTTGCCGGGAAGCGGTTTCGGCTTGAGTATCTTGAAAGCATAGGCAAGATTCCTGATGCCCACAGCGATGGCATAAAGAAAGCTGAAGGGCAGCAGGATGGTCCGTAAAACCAGCGCAAACCGGCTGGTATCGCGACCTGCTTGCACGGCAATGATCTTCTGACGCAATCTTCTCAGCATGACATCTCAGACGAGTATCCGTTGCACATAATTGTCGACAATGCTGGCATTCTCCTTTCGCAGTTGCGCGACCCGTTCCTTATACACCTGGCGTGGATTACCCAACGTCAACAGTTTCTTAACTTGTTGCTGCAACTCTGCCGAATCCTTGACAATAATTCCCAAATCGAACCGGCGCAGCATCTCCAATCCCGGCTGCTGGTTGAAGCAGTATGGGCCATGCAATACCGGACAACCAGCCAGAGCCGGTTCCAGCAGGCTGTGACCGCCCAATGGCACCAGGGTGCCGCCGACAAAGGCGATATGAGAAAGGTGGTAGAACAGATTGAGTTCGCCCAAAGTATCGAGCAACAGCACCACATCTGCCTCAGTAAGAGTATTGCTACTGCGCGTAGTGAAGCGCAAGGCGCCCTGACTTATCTCCTTGGTTACTTCCTCCCCTCGCTGCAAATGTCGCGGCGCCAGTACCAATCGCAGATTGGGGAACTTCGTACGTATCGCGGCGAAAGCGTCAAGGATGATTTTCTCCTCATCCGGTCGAGTCGAGCCGCAGGTCAGCAGGATGAACTTTGACCAGACCGAGAGATAGTCCCTGATCGATTTCAGTTTCTCTTCAGGCGGCGCGGTGTAGTCGCTCTTGGGTGAACCGAGTACCGTGACAACTTCCCGCCGTCCTCCCAATCGGACTATGCGAGTTGCATCCGCGGTACTCTGCATCAATAGCGGCTTGACATGTTGCAGCAGGGGCGCAAATAAAGGCCGAAAGGGCAGGTAACGCTGTAGTGATTGCGTTGATATCCTGCCGGAAACCTGGACGATCTGGACATTCAGGGAAAAAGCCTGTTTCATGAGCGTTGGCCACAGTTCGGTTTCTATCAAGAGAATCTTCTCCGGTTGGAATACTTTCAGGAAACGATTGACGCATGGCACAACATCAAACGGATGATAGCAGATGATATCGGCGGCACAGCCGGCGGTTTGCGCCTGTTTTCTGCCCGTTGGTGTGGTGACGGTCAGGATAATCCCGACTGCTTCCTGCTGCCTGAGACGATTGATCAGCTTGACGGCGATGTTGACCTCACCGACGGAGGAGGCGACAAACCAGAAGGTTCGTCTGCTGCCGTCGATCTTCGGCAGTCGCAATCCCAGCCGCTCCAGTTGCTCATAGTCGCCGAAAAGGGCACGAACCAGCAGGATCAAAACCAGAGGAATCACGTAGAGCCAGGTCAGGCAAGTGTACAAGAAAGCCACTAAGCAAACTCCGAAAGAATCATCTCGGCGGCGCGAGTTGCCGCGCCCGGTTCTCCCAGACGTTGGCGGATCTTCGCCAGTGCCGAGATCATTTCCTGTTGACTCGATTCGTTGGTCAACATTTGCCGACAGAAGCCTGCCAGATTTTCCTGGTTCATATCCGATTGTAGGTATTCGGGCACTACCTGTTTACCGGCGACGATGTTGGCCAAGCCGACCATCTTCAGATTGATAAGCCGTCTGGCGACCAAATAGGTTAGCGGAGCGGTTTTATAAACAACACAGAAAGGTCGACCGCAGAGTGCCGCCTCCAGGGTGGCGGTGCCGGAGGCCACCAGCGAGCACTCAGCCGCTCTCAGCAGACCATAACGATCACGCTGGCAATGATGGGACGTCACACCGCTCTTTTGCTCGATGGCTCGGTATAACACCGTGTCGATTTCATTGCGTACCAGTGTAATGGGAACAATGTCT
>JAGLUH010000395.1 GCA_023134875.1 Candidatus Zixiibacteriota bacterium | reverse complement strand
GATCGGTTCATATTGACCGCAGCCGACAGCCAGAAACTTACCTATTCAGCCGTCAAGACACCCGTGGCCCGGTGTGTGGATTATGGACACTATCCGCATCAGGAAGACACCACCATACGCAACCGCTCACATGCTGTGATCTCCTTTATGGAAAATGTGTCAGCATGGGGTCTTTTGATCAACGGGTGCGGTTTAGGTCAGACAAAAGTAGTTGAATCGGCAGCGGCCTTAACTCTTTACCCTGAAATGAGCGGCCTGGAAATTCATAACATCGGTGCAACGGGTGCCATAATGCATATTCTGCCACTGGCAGGCACGGCCCCGGCAGGGTGTAATTTTACAGCTTATGTCGTAGTAGCCGAGGATCACGGGTTTGCACCCGGCGCAGGTAGCGCCATTTATATTGAGGCTGCTAAGCAAACTGATGACAAAGATGTTTCCATGGATGGCATTGGGGATTGCCTAAAAGTTATTTGCGATCCTAATCATGACTGGATAGGTATTGGTGATGTTACCACTGAAGCCGACGCAAGGGATGCCATTGATATCGAAGCTCCGTAAACCTTTAACAATTTGAAGAGCAAGGAGGAACAAATCATGCAAAAAATATTCAGAAGTAATATCAGCGGTACGCCAGGAATATCTATTTATGACCTGCGGTCATTGGCGCAAAACGAACCTGCTGAATTTGTGGGTAAGATTGAGGCGGGGGTAAACGACGGTCATTTCAAGCTGAGCGAAATGAAGGACATGCGGGCGCTCTATCATGTCCTGGCCGACGTTAGCGTACCCATTACCATCGAGGTGGCCGGAGCCCAGCGTGCCATTACGGCATCGGCCTTTCCTATCCTCACGGGCACCCTGGCTATTGCCGCCATCAATGAGGCATACAATGCGGTGCCAGCCATCGGCGGGCAGCTTGTTACCGAGATGGAAGACAGCAAAAAGATAACCACCATCGCAGCCGTGCATACCCTGGATAAGAATATAGACGAGGTCAAGGAGACGGAAGACTTCCCGGAGATTGGCACGGACGAGGAAAAGGTGGAGATCCGGCACAAGAGAAACGGTCGGAAACTTACCATATCCGCCGAGTCCATCGAGGAAAACGAGATAGCCGATATCGTAACCCGTATCAACGCACTGGGTGAGATTGCCGGGGAGTGGGTAGAGGAACAGACCCTTGAGCGTGCCACTGATTATTTTGGCTCCAGGGCTTCACCAATTGAGCCTTATGTGTATCGCCCAGCCGGTACAGGTACTGCGCTTTATAGTGCCACGGCTAATACTCCCGGCACACGTGCCCCCAGCGGCAACCGTGTCAATAACAACGCCCTGGTGGATGATACCGACCTTGATGCTGCCAGAACTTTATTGAGGGCTATGAAAAATGCCCGTGGCAGACGCATCAATATCCCATGGTCCGAGGTTTATTTCCTGGTCCCCGATGCCATCGCAGGCACACTCATGAAGATCATTAACAGCGAACTGGTGCCGGGTATAGAAAATGAAGTCTCCAACTGGGGACCGAGGGGTAAGTATTACATTTCCCTGGACCGGGTATTGTCCACGCCTAAGCTGGATGATTTATCAACTTCTGCCTGGTATATGGGCGCATTCAGAAGGCAGTTCAAGCGAAAATGGAAGCTGCGCTTTGAATACGTCACTCTGGGAAGCGACACTCAGGCTTATCTTAACAGCCGGATCGCAGCGCAATTCAGGATAGCATGGGACGTAGAAATCGGCGCAACCGACTACGTATTCGTGATTCAGAACCTTGCCGCCGAGAC
>JAGLUH010000394.1 GCA_023134875.1 Candidatus Zixiibacteriota bacterium | reverse complement strand
CGGGGCCGAGTCTTTGAGCAGGTTCGCTGTAGGCTTTCAATCCTCCGATTGCGAGCATTTTTGTGCCTCTGGCATTTTTCAGCCCGTACAGCGCCCGCAACCGCCAGAGAATCCCGTCATAGTCATCGACTACGATATCGTCAACATCCATATTCGGCTCTTCGAAGGTGTCGCCGTTTTTCCGGAGGAGCCGCCAATGGGCGATTTCGTACCAGAGATAGTGATGATCGGACTTGTGCCGCAGGAACATGATGTTCGGCGTCTTCGAGGCGGCAAGTTTATATACCTGCCAGCCGCCGGCTGCATAGACAAGGAGCACGTCGCAGTCGACGCCCGCCGCCTTGTCGGCTTTTTGATCGTTGTCCACGAGGGCGAGAGGCAAAACCTCAATGGGAAATTCTGCTTTGGATTCCAGTTCGTTCAATTCGGCCCTGATTCTCACGGCTTCTTCATTTACCTGCCCCTGGGTTTGGATTCCGCCGTAACTGCGCCAACTTGTTTTTTCCTGTCGTTTCTCTATCTGGTAAGTCAGAACCGGTTTGATTCGCAGCGCCGCACCGCGGGGCAGTACCTTTCCGGAAGAAACCTGTTTAGTGGAACGGCCCTGAGCCTGAGATGATATTGCAGGCGTTAAATTACTTAGTGCAGCTACGCTCGCAAGGCCGCCAAGAAATCCCCGGCGGCTGATGTCCGTTGCAGATGCTTTGAATTGCCCACTATAAAAGCACCTGTGTGTTTGGAATTTGGAATTGATTTGATGTTCACTGTGTTGCATGGCAAAAGCCCTCTTATTTAATAGGTTAAAACTTCCTTTTAAGAACGTATGGCAATACTGTTGCGTCTTTTTTTACTAAGTACCAAACCTCGATGGTTGACGCAACTATAACTATATAAAAGGCGGGGTAAACGCATCTAAATGCTGAATTTGGGCTGTTTTTGCCGATGTTTCCTATGGAATACCATCACATGATCAGTGCCTGGGCAACAGCAAATCATTTGGTTTTTGGCCAGATTGTCACAGAGGCAAAAAGTAATGAGATCACGGCCATACCTGCCTTGCACTCCTCTCCCTCTGCATGTAAGCAGGGGGCTTTTTTTGTCCGAAAAACAGGTCTTTTCCGCCTTGAATCGGCGTAATGAGCGATAATATCGGCCTAAAAGACACATTTTTTTGAAAAAGAGGCAATAATGTCACCTCGGCAAGCGTCTTGTTCGGGCGATAGCCAAGATAAATGATAAATAGCGGTGTTCCCTAACAAGCCCCTGCTGACTTCACCGCCCTCCTTTAAGCGGGGGCTTTTTTTGACGCCGCATATAGCCGCCATATTTCTTTCTGTCAGGAGAAACACGTTATGAAGCAGCGAGCAATTTCCAGAACGGCCAGGTTAGGTTTAATCATTTTGCTGATGACTCTGGCGCATGTCTCAGCCGGATCGGCAAAGAGAGGCATTCAGGGAGACTGGCAAGTCAAGATCGACTTCAACGGCCAGGAGGTATCGTCCATTTTGTCGCTTTCCAACGGCAAGGACGGCAATCTAAAGGGTGAGTGGATCAGCTTCTGGGGCCTCAGCGAGCTGAAGGACCTCAAATACGAAGGCAATCAACTGAGCTTTGTGCGGATCAGTCGGTTCAGCGGACGTGAAAGCACGACGAAATTCGCCGGGTCGATCAAGCGAGGAAAGCTGTCCGGGACATTATCAGGCGACAGAGGCGAATATAAAGCCGATGGCAAGCGTCTCAGGCGGATGCCGTTCGTGGCGGGAAACTGGGAAACCAAGCTCAAGGTGGGCGATCGGGAATTCACAGCCAATCTTATAGTCAAGGCGAACGAGCAAGGGAAACTCACCGCCGACTGGCAAAGCCAATGGGGCGAGCATGAGATATCGAACGTGCAGTTCAAAGCGGGCAAGCTCACGTTCGATCGCAAGAGCAAGATACAGGATCGGCAATGGGAATCGAGCTTCGATGGGACGGTCAAGGCGCATACGCTGTCCGGCACGATCAAGTCGGAGCGGGGTGATATTACAGTTGAGGGAAAACGCGCCGGCGCGCCAATCATCGGCCAGTGGGAGCTTGAGATCACATCGGACTCCGGCAGCAGGAAGCAGTTGCTGAGGGTGAATCCCGATCTGAGCGCGATGTTGGGGCCGATCTCCGTCGAAAAGGTCAAT
>JAGLUH010000393.1 GCA_023134875.1 Candidatus Zixiibacteriota bacterium | reverse complement strand
AACTTGATCTAATGACACTTTTTCAAAATGACAGGTGGCTCGCGATTCATGCTGGGATATGTTTATTAGGGGCTAAGAAGCAAATATAGTGCGTGGTGTACCCCCTGGTGCACCGCGTATTACTTCAACGCAGAAGTTGGCGCACGTGGGCGTACGCCAACCACAATCGGGTTACGAAGCCATCTTGATGGAATCACCCGATTTGGACTTGAGTTGCTTCTTTTTGGTGCTTTCCTCGAAGATGGCGTAGTTGAATTTTGGGGCTTTCGGGCTGGTTGCCGTGCAATCGATCGCTGATTGGGCGCGATTACGACGCGAGGGCACCCAGTCCAGTTCAAAACCATATTTCCGCTTGTAGAACAGGACAAGGTCGCGCAAGCGTTTCAGCCGCTTAGTGGCGGTAACTTTCCGGCTCACCTGGCAGACGACAATAGCTGAATCGGTAAGAAAAGTTATCTTCTTCGACTGAAAATGCTGGTGGTTGAGCTGAATAAAACGGATCAATGCCAGGGCGGCGGCGTATTCGCATTCGTAGGTGTTGCCTTCATACTGCGAACGAAAAACGACCCCGTAATCGGGAATGGCAAATGAAATGATACCACGATTCCTGGTAAGCTTGTCATCCGCCAGGTTGCTGCCATAGAAATAACATTTGGTAGTCATACTCACTGGTGATGAAGCTACGCAACTACTATGCCCGCTTATACTGCGGCAGCGACTGTGCTGGGAAAAACCTGGGCTTCCTACCCTGTTGTCCTGCATTGAAATAGCACGGCAAGCGAGAGGTTTCGCCTGGTAAGACAGGGTTATCGCCTGAGGGTAGAAAGCGACAACCTGCACCGGATTGCATGAATTGCGAAGTCTTACGGATCCAGAGATTCCAGCAGTCTTGCTTCCATTTCGGGCGAGACCGTCATATACTTGCCGATCGCTTCGGCGTAGATGACGCCATCCCGATCCCGGGCCAGCCCCCTGGTTATGATAATTCTGCCCTTGCGTTCGGTGATTTCCCCTTCAAAAAGAAGTTCTGTGCCCACCGGTACGGGTGCCCTGAAGCGCAGTTCCATCTGGGCGGTAACACAGTAGATATCAAGCGCCAGCGCCGCCTTAATCATCACTTCGTCCAGGATAGTAGCGATAATACCGCCGTGCGTAATCCCCTTATAGCCCTCATGAACGGCAGTGGGGCGATACTGGGTACGGGTGATCTGACCATCGCTGAAGAAACGGAGTTTTAAGCCAATGGGATTGTCAAGTCCGCAGACAAAGCAGTTGCTATATTTGGCTATTTCCTTTTCCATATATCCTCATCCAGGAGCGCCAGCATGATTGCTTTCTGGATATGCAGACGATTTTCCGCCTGCTCGAACACCACCGAGTTGGGACCATCCATCACGCTGTCAGTAATCTCGGCATTACGAACGGCAGGCAGACAGTGCATTACAATACAATCAGGCTTGGCCAGCTTCAGAAGGTTATCATTGACCTGAAAATCGCCCAGTAATTTGGCCTTCTCAGCCGCCTCGTGCTTCTGCCCCATGCTGGCCCAAACATCGGTATAGATGACATCAGCCCCGGAAACAGCTTCTTTCGCGTCATAAACCACCGACACACTGCCCGGCCCCTCGTTCTGTGCCGCTTTCAACAACGTGGCATCAGGCATCGTTTCCTTAGAGGTGCCGATTACCAGGTTGACGGAATAGCGCCGCGCCAAATTCATCAGCGAGTTGGCAACATTGTTGCCGTCACCGAGATAGGCGAGCCTGATGCCGTCGAGCTTATCCTTCTTTTCGATAATCGTGAAAGCATCCCCCAGAATCTGGCAGGGATGAAGCAGATCGGTCAGGGCATTGATCACCGGTACGTCGGCATGTTGCGCCAGTTGGACGACATCATCATGCGAGAAAGTACGGATAGTAATCAGCGCCAGGTAGCGGGAGAGCACTTTGGCGGCGTCATAGATCGATTCCCGCACGCCCAGTTCGATCTCCTTCTCCGTGATATATAGCGACCTGCCTCCCAGTTCCGCTACACCAACCTCAAACGAAATCCTGGTACGCAGCGAAGCCTTATGAAAGATGCAGCCGACGGTTTTCCCCTCAAGAGGTTTGGGCGCAATCTTTTTCTGTTTCATGGCGCGGCACAACTGGAAGACCTGGTCGATTTCTCTGGTCGTGAAGTCGGTTACCGCCAGGTAGTCTCTCTTCATTTTCACCTCCTGAGTTTTGGGTTGGGGGAAATTATCCGGCAGTGGTGGTCATTGTCAAGAAAATTCACCTATGTCCGGAAACAGTGTACGTATATATTTCCGTGAACTGAGTAGATGTCTGAATCAGAGAAAGGGAGATGATATGGCAACACTACTATTCGGCGTACTTATTGTCGTTCTGGGAGTCTTATTTCTGTTCGACAATCTTGGCTGGTATGCTTTTAGTTTTGGGGATTTCGTCGTCGACTTCTGGCCGGTGGCGCTGATCATCATCGGTGCGGCTCTGATTTACAAGCAGTTTCGCTCGAAGTCTGATCCCGCCTGGACTGACTATGTCAGCAAGGATTTCCCTAAAACGGTTGGCGACAAGAAGCTCAAACCAACACGTATCCCGCCGGAAGGGCTCAACATCAAACTGGGTGTGGGCGAGATTGCACTCGATCTCTCCGAAACCGTATTGAATAACGGCGAAAACAATATAGAATGTGGCCTGGGCGCAGGGGAGCTGCGGATTATCGTACCTCGTAATGTCGCGCTCAAAGCCTCCGGCCGTGCCGGTGTGGGCGATGTCTACCTCCTCGGTCAGCATGTCGATGGTTTTGCCGCCAGACTCAACCATGAGGATGACGGTTACGCTGCCGCCGCCCGCAAAATCAACCTGACCACCAAGGTAGGCATGGGCGAAATCCGGGTATCACATCCGTAGCGCTATCGCGGCAGCATGGCTGCCGCACTCCATACTCTACTTGAGTAGTCACGTAATGACCATCGATGTCCTGAGTACTATAGTTTAATTTGAT
>JAGLUH010000392.1 GCA_023134875.1 Candidatus Zixiibacteriota bacterium | reverse complement strand
GTCGCCACTATGGGCGAAAAGAAGTTCTGGTGGTACTCTGCTGTCAAGAACCTAGATACCGGCAAGACTGTACTCTTAGGAAACCTCACCAACCACAAGGGAATCGGTCGCTTCGTTTGTGCGCCGCGTGACCAGACCTCGATGCGAATGACGGCGTACTTCGATTACGAATCGATAGTCATGCCTTCTGGGGCGTCGATCCCCGCCGAGAAGGTGCTTGTGGACTTTGGAAGCCGGGGAACCGACAGCTTGGAGCGGTTCGGCACCCTCATTGCCAAGGAGCACAGGATCGATTTGATGGAGTGGGCGCCCATTGACGTCGAAAACGCCACAATCTCTTCACTCTTTAACAGGTGGAACTCGTTTGGATCGAGCGTGATCAAGGGCGTCGAATACAGTCACGACCCACAATACAAGCGGGCATTCCAGGATCCAAACTGGCGACGCAAGAATGAGGAACTGTTTGCCAAGCTGGGGCTGTGGAAATACATCCATCCGGCGCTGCCCGACGGCCGACGGCCAACGGCCAACAAGCAGGCCCTGGTGCGCAACTACGGCCGGCCCGACTGGTGGTTTCCCGATGCCCGCGAAGTGTACGAACAGCATCCGGAGTTCTACATCAATGGCAGAATCGATTTCTCCAACCCCGAGGCATTGGCGTTCGAACGCCAACGGGCCACGGCGTTTTTCCGGGCCAACCGTGACAATCTGGTCACCTACGGGGCCGACTTCACCAGCAACTGGCGGAAGTTGCCTGGTCAGCACGACCCGTTCTTCACCTCCGTAGAGAGCTTCCGCGCGTGCATGAAGATTTGGCGCGATTTGGCGCGTGAGCATCCATCCGGCTGTTACTCTGGCGTGTGTATGAACGATATTGGATTCTGTTACGATGTATGGGATAACCTTCGCATCGGAGGTGATAGCGACCAAGGCTACTACGGTAACGGGCTGACATTCACCGCCCAACTCATCAGACAGGCCAGCGGACGCTATTTCTACAACGGCAAGGTCTGGTGGAACAACCCGGACAGCTTCCACGTCTTCGCCCAAGGCGTTTACTCATACGACCAGGCCAAAGTGCATGCGTCATTCTGTGCCATCGCGGGCAACCGCATCATGCCCGCCGAGCCGTTCTGCGATCAGGAGACCCCTCAAGAGCGGCTGGAGATCATCAAGCGGGTGCTGCCGACTACACCGGATGTGGCCACGGCCGTTGACTTGTTCGAGCACAATCCGGCCCGACTCTGGAACATGCCGATCGAGCGTCCCTTCGGCCGGTGGAACGTGGTGGGTTTGTTTAACTTCGATGAGCTTCAGAATGGCGAGACGGTGACCCAGGAGATCCGGTTTGCTGATTTAGGTTTGTCGCCCGACAAGGAGTATTTAGTTTATGAGTTCTGGCTCAAAAATTTTCTGGGCGCATTGAAGGGGGGCTTTACCCGACGCCTCGATGCCCCGGACTGCGAAGTCTACTCCGTCGTGGAGAAGCGAGACCATCCTGTGTTAGTGTCGACTAACCGGCACGTTCGGCAGATGGCCTACGACCTCGTTGCTTTGGAATGGGATTCTAAAGCCGATTGTCTGCGCGGTACGTCACGTGTTGTCGGCGACGACCCATATCAAGTGAGGATCTACGTACCTCTTGCGTGGCGGCTGCGAGAAGTAAACGTTGCGGACTTGGATGCAAAGGTACGAATGACAAACGAGAGGATACTTCTTGTCGAATTCACGCCCCGGGATTGCGGCCGTCTGAATTGGGATGTCCGTTTTCAGGTAATCAGCGAGTAGCGTGTGTCCAGCTAATGGGGGAGGGCGTCTGGTATCTATCGCAAGTACGATGTATATATCAATTAAGATAGCCTCTGTTGAAATAGGAATTGCACATTTATTAGGTTTGGGGGTCTTGTACAATTATTTCGGTTGGGCCTAAGAGTTTGTAAGGTATGCCTCGCCATACAATAGTTCTGCCAAAAGCTGAAGAGATGATAAAAAATAACAGCAGCAATGACCATAGCCAACAGGCGAGGA
>JAGLUH010000391.1 GCA_023134875.1 Candidatus Zixiibacteriota bacterium | reverse complement strand
GGACCCCTCGGTTTTATAGGCGACTATCAAGTTGCGCAGATCATCAAGATCGCTGAACTCACCCACTCCCTTGATCAGGTACTTCAGACCCATCTCGACAATCGAGCCGCCGGAGATACTGCGATTATAGCTCTCGATCCTGGTGGCCAGTTGATCGGCGGTGAGGCCATATGCCTGCAAAGTGTAGGCGTCAGTGCTGATTTCCACCTCCGCCCGGCGAGCGCCGACGATCTCAACCGCGGCGACACCCTCCAGGCGAATCAGGTCATTGCGAATGACAGTTTCCGCCGTCTTGCGCAGTTCGTTCAGGTCGTCAATCTCCTCGTGCGATAAGGCTAAAAGGAGAATCGGCGCCGCATTGGGATCATGCTGGCTGACGGTGAGTTCGTCGACGTCGCTGTTGGCGCTGAAATCAGCCAGCGCCCGGTTCAGATCAAGGAGAGCCTCATCCATGTCGGCGCTGAAGGAATACTCGACCACAATCTGCGCCCGGCCGACTCGCGAGATCGAGGAGACATTCTGTACCTTGTGCTGACGGGCGGCCAGCGCCTCGATCGGCTCGACAAAATCATGCTCCATCTCCAACGGCGGCCGGTCGCCTGCTTTCACATCGATGAACAGGCGGGGATTGTTCAAATCCGGCAGTAGATCGACACCGAGGCGGGTCAGTGATATGTAGCCCAGCAGCAGGATGGCCAGCACCATCATGATGACGGTAGTGGGGTAGTTTACCGAGAACCGCGCCAGCTTGTGCATATTCGCTTTCGCTTCCTGCCGGTATGGCAGCTACTTCAGTACCTTGATGCGGGAGCGGTGCCGCAGCGTCTCAAAGCCGGTGATAATCAGGCGTTCGTCCGCTTCCAGACCGGAGAGCACTTCAACCCGATCAGGATTGCTCAAACCGATTTCGATCTTGCGTTCCACGGCAATACCTTTCTCCGCCACGAACACTCGCTTGCCGCCCCGACGCTCCAGGACGACGTCTTTGGGAATCACCACTGCCGACTCCTTCTTGGCGACAACGATATCTACCTTGACAAACATGCCGGGACGAAGCAGCAGGCTATCGTTGTCGATGGTGACTGTCACGGCGAACATCCTGCTGGCCGGATCAAGCGCCGGCGATACCTGGGCGACCACCGCCCCAAGAGTGTCATCGGGATGAGTATAGTTGGTGACAGCGGCATGCTGGTCGACTGCAACTCGCGGCATCTCGCTCTCCGGCAGCGACAGTTCACAGTAGAGTTTGCGGTACTCCATCACTCTGGCAATGGGGGAGTTGATATTCAACTGCTGCGCCGGCGTATAGTATGTCAGGTTGACCAGAATCCCGTCGAAGGGAGCGGTAATCTTCAGCTTATCCAGTTGCAGGCGGGCATTGTCATAGCTGTAGCGCGCGTCGATGTAGGCACGTTCGGCGTCGGTCAACTCCCGCAGGGTTACGCCGCCTTTTTCAAACAACTGCTTTTGCTTGGTGAATTCCCGCTCGGAAATTTCGTAATTGAGTTTCTTGGAATCAAGCATCACCTGATTTTCCAGTTCCGGGTTGGCGAGCCGGGCGATCAGATCACCGGCGGCGACCCGATCTCCCATCGCAAATGGTTTGCCGGTACGGGGATTGGTCAGCAGCGAGTATGATCCCGGCTGCTCGGCGATCAGTTCCGCTTCCCTGGCGGCCCGCACCGTGCCAGTGGCGAATACGTATTCTTTGATCTCCCCCAGGGTGATCGTCTCCACCGTGACGGGAATCGCCGATTCAACATCGATATCGGGACCTTCCTCTTCGCAACCGCAGACGAGGATGACGAACAGGAAAAACAGGTAACGAATATGCTTATGGTACACTATTGCGCTCCTGGTTCTGGTTATTCAAGATCGGTTCATTCTTGCGGAAATCCCATAGCGATCTGATTTTCAGATCGAGCAGGGCGAGTTTATAGTTGATCAGGGCGGTGATCTGATTCAGTTGCTCGCGGGATAACTGGTTTTGATAGTAACCGATATCCTTGGAGGAGATGTCGCCGCTCTTGTAGCGTTCCAAGTTAATCTCGTAAGTGAGCTGGGCGTTCCTCACATTGGCTTCGGCGATATCAATCTGGGTCAACTGATTCTGGAGGGCGCGGTATGATTGCCGAATCTCAAAGACAATCTGCTTTTCCACCTCCTGACGTGAGAGCCTGACGCTTTCCCACTGCGCCTGGCTGGCGGCGATCTTTGATTTCTTTTCTCCCCAATCCCAGAGAGGGATATTGAACATTATCGAAGCCTTCTGGTTCTTGTCGGGTGAATCGTAAAGGTCGCCGAACCGGGCGGCTTTGCCGTCCACACCGTAACGCAGTTCCACCGAACCGGAAAACTCATTCTCGGCACCGGCCCTGATGATTTGAAACCTGGCGTTCTCAATCGAGATATCGTGCTGCCTTAGTTCCATCCGATAACGGCAGGCCTTCTCGATCGCAACTTCCAGATTGACCGCAACCACCGACTTGGCGACATCGGCGATCACCTCGATCTCCTCCGCCAGCGGCAATCCCAGGCTGATCTTGAAATTGTCCAGACCGTTGTCGTAGGTGACGATACTGTTTTCCAGCGACGAGCGGGCGTTGGCCAGGTTCAGTTCCGCCTGGTAGAGTTCCTCCTGGGCGGAGATGCCCGCCTCGACTTTATTCTTGATTATCTTATAACTCTCCCGACTATTATTATGCTCTTCCTCAGCGATCTCGGCGCTCATCCGTTTCAGGTGGATATCATAGAACAAGCGGGTCACGAGGCTTTCAATTTCCAGCCGCTTGATTGTATAGTTTAGCTGCGCATTCTCCAGGGCCAGTTCAAGCTGATGCAGCGATTGTCGGGTGCGGTTATAGGTGAATAACGGCTGGGTGAAGGTCAGAGAAAGCTGGTTATTGTATGAGGTTTCCTCCTCACCACCACGAAACTCGCTGGAGTATGCCTGGTAGCTGAACCTGTTGACTAAGCTGAGGAGTCCGTCCGTCCACTTGATGCGCTGATCGACATGAAGGCCGACGCCGGAGCTTCTGATTTCCTCCTTGTTGTATTGCGAAATCAGGGAGCTGAAGCGATTGATTTTCTCATAATCAAGGGGAGTAACGCTCAGACGAAACTGCGACTTCAAGCTCGCCTGCTGTGCGCGCAGGTTTTCCGCGCTGCTCTTGAGGCTGTAGCCGGCCTGGCGGATATCGGGACTTTTCGCAAAGGCGATCTCCAACGCTCGCTTTAAGGTCAAAGTCTCAGCCGTTGCCATCGCCGGAATGATCAGTAGTATCAGCAATAACAAAATACTATGCGCGGCAGACGTCCTGAGGCTGTCCCAGAAGTGATCGAGGATAATATCTGTAGACATGTTTTCCAAGCCGTAGGGGCACGCCACGGCGCGCCCCTACTAGTTGAATCCAACACCGGTTTATTTCCTAACTCTGTCTCCATCGCATCACGCCATCTGCAACGACCTTGTGGGACAGCCTTTCCACTTGTGTTGTGGGCGGCAGACGTCCGCGTCTGCCCCTTACCTACTCTCATGTAGGTCGGGTTCCCAGTGAAGTCCGCCGTAGGCGGACGGAGCGTGAAACCCGACATTGTTAAGGCTTATTAAAGTTAGCTCCTTCATCGCTTCACCCACTTCACCGCATCGGCAGTGACAAAAGGAGTGCTGGCCTGATCGGTCAACTCGACGCGGTTCACTCCGGCGCTGAGACGATAGGTGCCGATCAGGTTCCAGCCTGACTCAGACAGATCAAGATCAAGAGCCGCTTCATCGCTGCCATCCTCATGATAAACGATAAAATGCTTTTTGCCTCGATCCTGGCTCCCCCGTCGATGGCGCCGCCACCAGCCCGGCATTCTCAACTCAGCCACATGGTAGTAGATATCATAATCTCCCGCTTCGGCAAGCTCGACATTCCAGGCAACGACCTGGGAGCCGTCGCCCGCCTCTTTGAAATAGCCGGAATGGATATAGCGTCCATAAAACTCCGAGGCCGTTGTCGGCTGCCAGTTTCCCGGAAGGTCCCAAAAACGGAGCGGCACGTAGGGAACCTCATCTTCATCCTCAGAATCAAACAAACCATGTATGAGTCTTCTCAGAAGATTCTCTTCCGTTTCCGTGACTACCGTAAATCCGGGGTCCTCATTGTCAACGACATACTCGCCGGCAGTCTTGATGCTATCTGAATCGTAGTAAGCAGACACCTCACCGTCGAAAGGTCTCACGTTCTCTCTCAGCTTCAACTCACTGAACCTTTTTCTTACAACCGAGGGCAGGTTGCGGGAGACATAGGTCTCC
This sequence comes from Candidatus Zixiibacteriota bacterium, assembly GCA_023134875.1. Lineage (GTDB taxonomy): Bacteria > Zixibacteria > MSB-5A5 > CAIYYT01 > CAIYYT01 > JAGLUH01. The sequence goes on along the minus strand of JAGLUH010000391.1, from coordinate 506 downwards.
AGCGTCATCTCCGCCGGCGGATCGTCAAAGAGAATGCCGATTTCCTTGGTGGTGGCGGCAGGCATCAGGATTGTCCGGGAAACATCGAACGATTCATCCCCCCGGAGCCAGCGAGGCATGAATCTCATCTCGCGGCGACGAGTGCGAAAACCGACCTCCACGACGCCGGCGACCGGCTCCGGATTAGTGATCGTGAACTTGACCTGGCTGCGAGTGCGTTCACCATCTCTGACGTTATAGCATTCCAGATCACTGATCAGGTAACCGGCCATAGTGGTGTCGTGATACCATGATTCAATCAATTCCTCGACCGCGAAGCTATCGGCGGGGGATAGAGAAGCAAACAAGCTCTCCGCGGGAATAGCACGGTAGCGATGCGTTTCCAGGAATGTATCCAGACGTGCCGCAAACCATTCCGGCCCCACTTGTGCCGCCCAGAGAGTGGGCAGGTAAGCGCCCTTGGCCGCCAGGATGGCCTGACGTTGATCCTGTTTCTCGGGGGATGC
>JAGLUH010000390.1 GCA_023134875.1 Candidatus Zixiibacteriota bacterium | reverse complement strand
CGGCGACCGCCGGTCTGTTGCGGCGCCGCCGCCTTACTGAAGATATAGGACTCCAGCGCATAGTTGAGAACCGGCCAGCGATCAGAGGTTATCTGCATTACAAAAGAGGTATAGTTGGGTATGATATAAGAAAGCGGATCGATTCGATCCCGGCTCCGTATATTGAGCCGAAATGATGATGACCCCAATAGATCAGTTTTGACGAACGTAGTGAAGTGCTGCGCGGCAAGCTCCTGTGGTGAATCCTCTTGATTGGCGCGTTCCTGGCGACGCCGGGCGATCCGTTGCAGACGGCGAAAATCGGTGGCGTCACCGATGGCGCCCAGTTCGGGAATGAAAACGATCTCCGGCTGCACCATTTCCTGCGCGAGGCTCCACAGTCTCTTATAGCTGTAAAACTGAATCGGCGTTTCCACCAGAGCCAGACGCAGGTAGGGATATTCCAGGCCGAGCTGCATTTCGTAGTCGTCCTTCAGTTCGCGAATCAGACCGGTGAGGGTATCGCCTGTTTCCTCGAAATAGGACTCATAATAGGCATGACCGGGGCGGTGATACAACGAATAGGTAATGCTGTCAACTGTGATTGACCGTTCTTCGTACTCGCCCACCACCAGCGATAACTGCGGCAGCGGCTGTTCGCTCGTAAAGGTATACTTAAGGCCGGCAGCGGTTGTATCGACATGACAGATACCTTGAGAGAGAGCCTTAAGATCGCTGGCGGTTGGCACCGTCAGGGAGAAATTGACGAAGTGACGACTGGTTTGCCGGGGAAAGGCAACGCCCGGCGACAATCCGGCCATCGGATAGAACCCGCTTTCAGCAGTCAGCAGAAGATAGTCGGAACCAAGCACAGTGTAGACCTTCGGTATTGAGTAGAGAAAGAGTCGATAGGTTTTCTCAAGTCGCTCCTCGGCGATGTCAAGGTAGCAATATCTCTGATTGATAGTGCCCGCATAGGTGATAGCCAGAGTCATCATCGAATCAGGCAACAACGGCCGGTGGGGCTTGATCCAGAGCAGATGCTCCACCTGGCGGTAGTCGATCTCACTATTCCCACTGGTTACTGAGGTAACCTTTAGTCCCGGGTTGATCGAGAAGAGCAACGAATCGAGACTCAGGCTGTTCTGGTTGACGATTCTTAGGTCGGCCATACAGTTCAGATGATCTTCCTTAAATTCGAGATCAAGCGAACAATCGGTCACTTTCGCTTTCGGTAATTCGGCGACATTGTGGCTCAGACTTTTCAGGGTCTGGCGGTATTCCCCGGCCGCCAGGCCGCTCTCCAGATGAGAGAAACCGAGGATAAGCGACGCCGACAAACTGACGATGGCAACGGTTGCCATCAAGATGTTGGCGGGTCGGGACTGACTCAGTCGTCTGAAGAGCAGAGTCGTCGCGCCGATGGCGCCGATGCCGGCACAGAAGTACATCCCCCGTACCCTTAACAGCTCGCCGAGGTTGCTGAAACCGATAAAGTCGGAGTAGAAAAGGGGTTGGAAGAAAGCAAAGACATCAAAAAGAGCGAACAGATGCGATTTTAGGAAGATCAGAGTCAGGAGAGCATAACCGAGCATCAGGATAAAAACGAGCGCCTGACTGCGTAGCAGTGTCATCAGGATCAAGGTGACGCCGATCATGAACACCAGCGTCGGCAGGTTGACCAAAAGAATGTAATAGAGGTATGGCTGCCAGGAGAAGGGAGTGTATGACAGAAAGGCGTGGAAGATAAAACCGATAACAGCCACCGCCAGAATGAGAGCCAGGAATACAACAACAGTGCCACCGACCTTGCCAAGTACATAATGGGCGTTTGGTATCGATCTGACATGAACTACGGCGGTGGAGTCGTGGCGGTAGTCGCGTTTGAGCCAGTCACTGGCAAAGAAGACGGCGATGATACCGACAAACACATTCATCAGTTTGAGATTCATCAGGGGTAGGGAACCGGCCAGGGCGCTGAAATGATAGGGTGCTCGGCCCACCTTGCTGCCGATGT
>JAGLUH010000039.1 GCA_023134875.1 Candidatus Zixiibacteriota bacterium | reverse complement strand
TAAAAAACCTCCTTGTTGATTTTTGTAAATGGCGGAGTAAAAGTGTCCCAAGTGGCGGTTGAAAAGTGTACCACTCGGCTACGAAGTTAACCCTCAGAGGGAGGGTGGTCAACATTATTCTAGGTTTCCTCCTCTGGTTTCTGCTGTTTCTCTTCTTTTCTTGGTTCTGATAGAGCTGTTTTCTTTCCGAGACGGCGGACACTTTCTCGGAAGCGGTAGCTTTCGCCGTTCATTTCCAGGATCTGGACACGGTGAGTGAGACGGTCGAGCAGAGCGCCGGTGAGTCGTTCGCTGCCGAGAACTTCGGTCCACTGGTCGAAAGGCAGGTTAGTTGTTACGATCACACTACCGCGTTCATAGCGTTCAGCGAAGAACTCAAAGAGCAGCTCGGCTCCGGTTTTGGAGAAAGGCACGTATCCGAACTCGTCGACGATGATCAGATCCTTGCGAGCCAGCACCTTCTTGAATCGGAGTAAGGCCTTGTCATCACGAGCCTCGGTCAGTGCCGTAACCAGACCTGCTGCCGTAAAGAACCTCACCCTGCGACTCTCCTGGCAGGCGGCAAGACCCAAAGCGATAGCCAGATGCGTCTTGCCGGTACCGCTGTTGCCAACCGCCAGCAGGTTCTCCCGCTTCTGGATATACTCACAGCGCGCCAGTTCCAAGACCAGTCGCTTGTTCAGAGAGGGAATCGCGGTAAAGTCAAAACTGTCGAGAGTCTTGATCACCGGAAAACCGGCTTCCCGGACTCGCCGTTCGGCGCCCTTCTTCTCCCGCTCGATCAGTTCTAGTTCGGACAGCTGCAACAGGAAGCGGGCCATGTCACTCTTCTCTTTGGCGCACTGACCTGCAACCTTCTGGTGCTCGCGGAGAAAGACCGGCAGTTTGAGCGCCTTGAGGTGATGTGAGAGAAGCACGGAGATATCGCCGCCACTCATAACTCACCCGCCTTCATCAGTTGCCGGTAACAGGAGGCATCGGCGTCGGCGATCTGAACCCTGGGTAACCCCGCCAGCCTCTCTGGAGACAGTGGCACCACATCAAATGATGGCTCTCTGGCGGAGAGTAGCAGCATCTTGATCGCTTCAAAGGTGACACAACGGTGGGTAAACGCCCTCTCAATGGCTCGCCTTACCTCGGATACTCCGAAGTCTCGCAGCAGCTGCAGAATCAGGACATACTCGCGCTTGCCGCCAACGTTGTCTCGGGCCTCAAGATAGCGCCGCAGGGTCTGGAAACACTCTGGTAATTGCCAACCGCTGAAGGGCAGTGCACCGTCCAGACCTCCTGGTTTGCGCTGAAGCAAGGCAAGGTAATGGATCGGATCAAAGATAAACTCGTTCCTATCATAGCTGCGCTGGTGACAGGCGATAACCCTGTCCTGAAAGCAGATCTCAACAGAGAAAACATAGGCCTTGACTGTTACCTGTCGGTAAGCATACTCCACCGGCACCGAGTAGCTGTTGGTCCGGAAATGGACCAGTGACAGGCTGGTCACTTTGCGTGCCTCAACTCGGCAGGCGGTAAAAGGCATCGCTGGCAACGGCAGGAAACTGCCACGTTCCTCCTCGAGCAGCTCGCCGATAGTCCTTTCCTTGCCGGCACTCTTCTGTGAGAGCCGCTGGCGGCATTGCTCGAGAAGGTAACTGTTGAGCGCTTGCCAACTGGCAAACCGGGGCAGCGGCACCAAAAAGTTCCGGCGAACATACCCTACCAGCCGCTCTACTACTCCTTTCTCATTAGGCCTGCCAACATTGCAGAAGTGAGAGGTGAACAGATAGTGACTGCGCAAGGCCAGAAAGCCATCAGTCAGCTCGCGGCTCGGACCCTTGAGGATCGCCTTGACGGCCGTGCTCATGTTGTCATACAGACTTGCTCCGGGGACCCCGGCAAGGAAGGTATAGGCTGCATTATGACCATCCTGGACCGCTTCCAGGGCTTCGGTCGGGTAGGCTTTGACAAAGATGGCATCGCTGTAGGGAAGAGCCAGACAGAACAGGTAGGCTTTCAATTGCTGGCCACCGATTACTACCCGAGCTGCCCCAAAGTCAACCTGACTGGTTCCGGGGCGATGCTCCAGAGGAAAGAATACCTCCCTCAGCCGCTTCTTCTTCTCCCGCACGTAGTCTTTGACGATCGTGTAGGAACCGGTGAAACCATACTCCTGTTGCAGTCGAACCAGGATACGCCTGGCGGTATGACGCTGCTTTGTTGGCGCAGCACGGTCATCCTCAAGAATCTGATCGATGACGCCAATAAAAGCACCCAGCTTGCTCTTCGCACGAGGGTGCTTCAGGCGATAACCCGGTGGCCGGGCGTACATCAGCATCTTCTTGATCGTCTGGCGGTGTAGGCTGGTGCGACGCGAGATCTCGTGCTTGCTCAGGCCCTCACGGTAGTACAGGCGGCGGACAAGATCGTACTCAAACATCTGTTTCATTCCTTCCTCTCTCGCTGGTAGAAAAATCAGTCTCTACCAAAAGAGATTGGCTGGAATGGGACACTTTTGAACCGCCCTTTTTACTCCGCCCACTGGTACACTTTTCAACCGCCGTTTACAATACCGGCTGTATCTGCGCACTGATTGCACCGCATACGCGGGAACAATCTAACCGATTCGGCTTCTTGAATCTGACTGGGGCTACCATTCTTCATCCTCCCAGATAGAAGTACTTGCCACTTTGTCTGTGCTGCCACGATAGCTGCCATTTCTCCTCTGTATTGTCAATGACCTGTAAATATAACCCAATCATGGACAGCCTGGACACGGCTCTGGACCGCCGCTAAATATATAAGCGATCAGGTATAACAATGAATTCACGTTACGACCGGCAGTCTACACCTCCAGCAGGCTGCCGGTTTCTTCTTTGGGAGCAGCAGACTGAGTTGGCTACTCGTGATTGATGATAGACAAGCAACATACTGACTCTAGTATTTGACCGATCTCAGGAGGGCAGATCACACATAGAGTTATCAAAACCTCATCAGATCATCTTTGCAGAAGTGCCATTCTGGGGTTATGAGTCGATCGCCAAATTCAGTACTGTACCAGGGGCTAATGCCAGCATCTTGGATGTTTTTCAGAATATGTATGTCCTGAGCTGGCATATAGCTCTGTGCTATGAGAAAGACCTTATTGCCCGTTGCCTGGTTGACTGCCATGTCAACAACGATAACGGCATGGCCCGGAAAACCACCTTGAATGAAGACGTCTCCTATTTTCATGTCTCTGACATCGCCAACCGGCTGCAATTCTTGACTCAAAGAGTATGAGCCAGAGTATGTGAACACAACGTCCAGATATCTCCTGAAATTCTCATACGATGTGTCCACTCCCACGGTCTTTGACCAGTACACGACATTGCCGTCCATCACTGGTCGATACCCAGCAAGCCAGTTGCTAAACCATGCGGTATCACCGCTTGTGAAATTGAAATGGATCTTGCCATATTCTTCAAGCGAATAGAGATATTCCGCGTACAGTCTTATAACAGCGTCCGCGCATTGTTGAAGGTTCTTGTCTCCAATATCAATATCAATGATAGCGTGATGAACTCCTTGAACCCGTCTCTCCTCGCCATCGTAGAGGCGAACTGGTGCCTTGCCGGCCCTGAGCGGAAGATGTCGCAGCCAGTCAGCAAGGGTTCCGGGAACCGATTCGGGGCGTTCATATCCCGTCGGGGGCTGCACCCGTTCCGCTATACTTCCCCATCTACACCGGCCATCCAGCCAGGAGTACTTGTTTGACTGCGGCGGCGTTTGCGCGACAGTTGACCACATAACCAAGACAAGCGCGATCAGAATCGATGGAGATCGCCGGCGAAGATATCGTTGCCTGATCATTACTTTTTTCCTTCACGAAGATAGTGGATTTGTCAACCGCTCACTGACCCACTCTCATCTGAAGTACCACTTCTTAACGTAACCCTGCCATCGCCGAAGTCAAGTACTCTGACCACCCGTCAGAGGCCGCCGCAACCGCAATAGCCAAGGAGACTATTGCTTCGTTCTCTCCTTTCACGTAGCCGGAATACAAGTTCCCTACATTATAGCGGTTGCATTATCTTTCATTTTTTCAGGTAATCCTGAATCTCGTCACTTAATGAGCAATTGAAGATTCCTCTAGATATCTCGGCTGGCCCGGGCAGCCGGAATACAATTTTATACATTATAAGGTTTAGTATTCTTTTACTGTTTTGGGGGTGCGCGCGCTGCTTCTATCAGTCTGGTTGGAGTCGGGTTAGAGCCGGCTGAACGACCTTGCTGTTGTAAGTCGCTGCGGCACCTTCGATCATAATGGGTGATTCGCTTCTCGTGTATCAGCTAAGAACCTCTGTCAGCATAGGCTATCAGCAACCACATAGGGTGAGCGCAAATCAGACATTCAAATCTCAGGCATTCGGCACTCCAGTTTCACTTGCCAAATGACGCTAATATCATAGATTTGGAATGGTTTTGAACTACAGAGAACAATCAGTATGCTTTCGAGTCAGGAGAACGGTTTGGGCCGGTTCAGTGGCAGCTGATACAATTTGCTATATGGGTTTCGTATCTTGTTCAAATTCCGTCAACTGTGCCTCACAGCCAACTGAGAATCGCTCTTCACGTCGACAATGATTTGAGGAAAAATGGGAGATGACAAAGGCAACTCTCTGGAGGGATGAATCCGACAAAGTAGGAGCACTCTGGCGACGATTTCTCAGTTTCTTTCCACCGGAGGGTTTCATCGGGGTAGATGATTATGAGAAGATGTGTGATTATTATTATGTGCAACGTGAAGTAGAGAGACTGCCTGGGTTCTCCTATCATTGTGATCTCACACAAGCGAAATCGCCGGACTTCATTGATTGGCTTGACGACAAATGTGACTATCTTACCCACTCTCTTGCTTATATGCGACTGGGAGAAGTGATTATTTCTAAGAAGAGTAAGCTCCTACACGATCGATTGGCCGACCATCTGAAACATGAGAACATAGAAACCGGAACGAGAGTAGACGAATTCCGAGCTCTTATTTCATCCCGGTTAGGGAAGTTCTTAGGAATAGAATACCTGATTGAATCATTCGAGTCGGACAGGAGCTTGATCACCGAACTGTTGGACAATCCCGAAATCAGACGGCTGACCACTCAACTCAGCGACTTGAAGAAACACTACGATCGCATGGCACGTGCGGCTCTTTTGCACTCCACGATTACAATGTCCATAAAAGAAATAAGGCCCATATTTGAGATTGAATGGTTCCGTGATCTCGCGCGAAAGACGTGGAGCCTGGATGTTAATTTCAAGAGACGGTGGACAGCAATAGAACTGGAATGGGTGGAGTATTATTACTCGCGTTTGCCAAGAACTCTTCTATTACCCTCGCAGATTGATGCTGGCTCTTTAGTAGATGGCAACGTATGTGATGTCGAATCGATCGACCGAGATTACGTTACGGTAGTGCCAATCAATAAGGAAGAAGCAGATTTGCTTCTGATTTGTGTCACAACGGATTTTGTGCGTGAGCTCATTCAGTTCAATAGGCACCCTGCTATTAAAGGAACTGCGCTGTGCGTAGAGTGTGGTCGGTTTTACGCCCGCTCATTCTATGGCCAGAATCAGAAGTACTGCAGCAACCAGTGCAAGAACAGGGTTGCCGCACGCAGGAAACGTGAGAAGAGAAGAGCTGCTCTGTTCAAACGTCGCAAGCTCAAGTAATCTGTCCACCCTTCGTACCACCTTCCTTTGACACCTTTCGTCATCCTTTGATGGACACGCAACGTCCCACTATCGCTTTTTTCAAGCTGAGATAGCTTTAAGCCAGAGATTGATATGATCTGCCTGTTTGTGGTAGAGCAAACGCAGGTCATGCAAATGGACAAGCAGAGGAGGCTTGCTAACTCAGTGCAGCGATCGAATCACGACATACTTGGTTTGACAGCGGAGTTCTGGAGCCAACGCTGCTGCCAACCTATATGTACTGATGACGCTCGTGAGATCATCGATAACATTACCGGATTCTTCGATATCCTGGCTCGCTGGGATCGTGAGGCCGAGTCCGATGCCTAAGTATGAGCAAGTCTGTGAGGGACTGATGGCATCCTCGAATCTGTCCCAGCAGACAGGACATCCAGGCAAGGATATACGACCGTGTGTCGCCGCTCTGACGGAGACTTCCCTGGCACGGGGTGGGTTCCCCAACCGGAATGAAGCGGCTGTCATTATTGCCAGCGAGTTCAAGCGGATCAGCCTTGACTATGATTCTGCTCTCAAGCGAGTGGAATACTGGAATCGAAAGAATGCCCCGCCGTTAAAGCCAAATGAGGCAAAGAAAGCTGTCGCTAATGCCTACGGCAAGGACTACAACTATTCCTGCCGCCATCCTGTGCTGCTGGCCTTCTGTGTCGACGAGTCAGTCTGTCCGTTCCACAACCAGGTTCTCGGCAAGAAAGATAAGTACAATGACTTGGCTTTCATCGACTACGGCTGGCAGAAGCTGCTCTCCAACCGTCAGGTACTGATCTACAAGGTGGCGCTGCCGCATCTGGAGATGACACGGAAGATTGGGAGAGGCGGTTTGATCTGCGCCAATCACCAGCAGATTGCGAACGCTTGCGGAATCCACCGTAAACGAATCGGGAAAGACCTCAAGGCCCTGGCAGAAGTCGGCCTAATTGAATACGAACCTGGTCAGCCAAAGAAATGGGAAGGTAAAGCCTCAGAGATCGGGCGCGTTTACCCGATTCCACGACCCAGGTTCAAGAATGGAGGACATTGGTGATGGGCGTTTTGTCCCCATGTAAATGTGACATTTGTCCCAACATAATACAGTATCCAATACCATATAGGGATTAACTGAAGGTAAGGATATGAGAAGAGACATGCCAGATAGAAACTTAGTGAAAACTCCGGCGCGCGAGCGTGCGAATGATATTCTAATGCGGCTGAGCTGCCCCCGGAACTGTGAAGACCGGATCGCCAGCCGACCGCAGAAGAGCGTCAACCGGTTCAATGAAACTCTGGGCATAATCGAGACAAGTAACCTACTGATTACGTGTGGGTTATGCTGTTTTACACAAGTGGCTTAATCGAAAGAACTCTAATGATTTCGATAACCAGCGGGGTGAAAGTATGGGTAGAGTAGACTGGCCGAAGAAGACAGTAGAGCAATGTCTGGTCTTCAGCATCTTTGATCTCAAGCGTATGGGCGTCCTGGGCTTTCTTCCCGACCGGCTCCTAACAGCATCTTGGAAGGATGGATCGGGGCAAGTCACGTCCTCAATCTGCTACCGAATCCTGGAGGACTTCTCTGGCATTGAGTTGATCTACACATTGACTCCAGGATACGGGGAGAGTGAGAAAGAGCAAATCCGCTACACGGTACCTCTGGAGACGACACCCTGCAATTTCGGTGGCGTGAGATACTGGTTCACCTGTCCCCTGTATCGAGGCGGCACCTTCTGTGGCAGGCGGGTAGCCAACCTCTACAAGCCCCCCGGAGCGAAGTATTTCGGCTGCCGGCACTGTTATGATCTCTCCTACAAGAGTCGCCAGATGACCCGTGGCTGGTTCTACTGGCTGTTCACCAAACCTTTCGAATATCAGTCGGGAAAAAGGAAGGCTGGCAGAAGCGGTATCCGTGAACTGCGCGACCTCATCCGAATGCAGGAACATTTGGAGAAGTTGGAGAACAGAAACAAGCGTAGAGAGAAAAGAAAAACTTAGAGATAGCAAAGATTGTTATGGGCATAGAGATATAGGGTTACTATATTAGTAGTAACCTTAACAAGGAGCGAGTCATGGTTAAGCGCAACTATCCGGAGGGACGTTACATCCACATTCGTCTCTTGCCGGAGACGCACAAACTGTTGCGGATTCGGACGGCAGAGGAGGACACCAATATGCAGGAGTACGTTGTCGCTGTTCTTGAGAAGGCTCTCAAGCGGAGGCGGAAGAAATGAAAGCCGTCCTATATGCCAGAGTGTCCTCAAAAGAGCAGGAGAAGGAAGGGTACTCGATTCCTGCTCAGATCAAACATTGCAGAGAATATGCGGATAAGAAGGGATATCAGATCGTTAGCGAGTATATCGACGTCGAATCTGCAAAACGCGCCGGCAGGACCAACTTCAATCGCATGATCAAGCACATTCGCTCAGACAAAAACATACAGGCTATTATCTGTCATAAAGTAGACCGTCTCTGTCGGAACTTCAGAGACTATGTTACTGTCGACGAACTGAATATAAAACCGATGTTCGTCGAAGAAGAATTTCCAGACAACGCTGCTGGTAAACTCACCTTCGGCATGAAGGTACTGCTGGCGAAACACTATATTGATAACCTCTCTGATGAGACGAAGAAAGGTCTGAATGAGAAGGTTGAACAGGGGATTTGGGCATCAAGAGCTCCGATCGGATACCAGAATAACAAGACCACCCACATGATCGATATTGACCCTGCTCTTGCTCCAGTGATTACCAAGGCGTTTGAGCTGTACAGCACTGCGGGGATATCTCTCAGGGAGTTGGCGAAACGCCTTAACGCTGAATTCGCGCATGTGATGAATGGAAGGTCGAAGTTCTCCAAAACGCACCTTGAGAGGATACTCAAGAACCCCTTCTATCATGGATGGTTTCGCTGGAAAGGACACCTTTATCGAGGTAGTCACGAACCAGCTGTGACGAAGGAACTCTTTGATCGTGTGCAGTCTATCTTTGAGATGAAGAACAAACCGAAAACTCATAGACATGAGTTTGCATTCGGTGGTCTGATGACATGTGGGAAGTGTGGTTGTGCGATCACAGCGGAGATTCACAAGGCTAAGTATATCTACTATCATTGTACAGGGTCAAAGGGAGCCTGTGATTCTGCCTACATTCGTGAACAGCAGCTTGAACCACAGTTCCAACAGATTGTAGAAGGCATCTCCATCGATCGCGAGACGGCGGAGTGGTTACTGACAGTCCTCAAATCGAGTCATGACGAAGAGAAAGAGTATCATAAGTCTGAGACTCGAAGGCTTCATAGAGAATATGCAAGGCTTCAAGGACTAATCGACAAGGCTTATGAAGACTACTTGAGTGGTGTTACCGACAGAGCTTTCTGGCAGGATATTACAGCCAAATGGAGAAACCGTCAAACCACACTGCAAGCCAGGATGGACAGGCTCAACCGGGCCAACAGGTCATACCTTGAGAATGCATCTCGGATTATCGAACTGGCGCAATCTGCTGGGCGGCTATACGTTAAGCAACCTGCGGCAGAAAAGCGGAAGTTTCTTGGTGTCTTACTTTCGAACTGCATACTCGACGGTGTAATGCTTTATCCCACATACAGAAGACCCTTCGACCTGATCGCCGAAGGTGTCAAAACTGAAAAATGGGGTGGGTGATGGGACTTGAACCCACGGCCTTCAGGGCCACAACCTGACGCTCTAACCACCTGAGCTACACCCACCATGGCAGGCTCTTTAATCGGTCGCGCTACCCGATTGAATCGTCGATAGGGCGCGGCCATATTTTTTCTACCCCCGGCCTGACTCGAACAGGCGACCCTCTGCTTAGAAGGCAGATGCTCTATCCTACTGAGCTACGGGGGCTCAATATAACATGCAAAATTATCTATTCCTGAACAGATTGTCAACCTAAAGTTAGGAACACATGGGAACACACTTGGCGCGGGCGATATCCCCGAACAAAGCTCGTCAGGAGAGCCGCTACCGTACTCGCCTGTCAGGACTTACGTGAGCTCTCAAAACGAGCTAACTCTTCCTCCGGACGTGGGAATCCCCTCTCCACTTGAATCATTGTCATGACGACGGTCGCTAGAAGGTAGTAGTGAATTCGCGGTAACCTGCCTGCAAACGACTCCCGCAGGATATCAATGTCGAAGTACTCGGGTAGTAACTCCGATTCATGGATGCTTTTCTTTAGATAGGCATCAAGCACCAGATGCGAACAGGTCGACATTTGCTTGCGGAACAGTACCCGTCGGGCTGTCTGATAAAGCGTGTGATTCTTGGCGACGAGGTTCTTCGCCCAACCGTAGAGTGTAGCCTTTGGCGAGCCAAGCCGTGCACCGATGTTTGCATAGGGGACTGAAAGCGACTTCTCATCAAGGTGCTTGAGGAATCTTGCGTAAAGTTTGAAGGAGCTCTTGTACTGATCGGGTATCTGCATAATCGTCTTGAAGAACTCGGTGTTCCAGAGAGGGGCCACAAGCCAGTAGAAGAAGCGAGTGCGATCCGACCCCTCCATGACCAGGCGACGAGGCCGGTCCACAAACTGGAAATGCGAATATTTCCCGTCAAGGTCGCTTTGTGGATAGGAAGAGATACTAGCACAAAAGGCGTCGAGCACATCCTGTTCCTTCAATCGCAGCAGTTTGCTGATCGTGGGGAGATTGAACAAGATGATGGCTCCGATGGTCGATTTGCGGACAGCTTCGATTGTTTTCAGCGGTCTAGGCGGGCGTAGCGACCGCCGCATCAGGAAACCGCCATCACCAGTGACGAAAACATTGTCGTGATCAAACTCCTCGACGAGCATTCGGAAGCCATTGAGACCGCCAGCCATGACAATCGACGTTGTTCCTGTCTGGGTGAAAACAATGTGCAACATATCGAACAGTTGAGCAGGACCGAGGAGATAGCCGCGCCAATTACAGCCGTAGACCTTTGCGACTTGCTGGGCAACCTCGTAGTCGGCAGTGTTCAGCTTTTCATGGCTGAGACCGGTCTCTGCAACAAACGGTGTCTCCAACCGCGAAAGGGCGGCAAGCGCCGCGCGTGAATCGAGCCCTCCACTGAGTCCGAGAACAGGACGTAAGCCTTTCAGCCGATCAAAACTATCTCTTGTCCCCCGGACATACAAATCCACCAGCTTCTTAGCATATTCATCGAGACCAACACTGTCGTCGATGTTTGTCCCAGGATTCCAGCAGTGAAGCTGGGTCAGGGTCATCTTTCGTTTACTTGGGGACACTCTGAGTAAGCACGCCTGTGGCAACGACTGAACATCCTTAATAATTGTATGTTCGCCGATAGGGAAGCTGCAAGTCAGGAACTCGGCCAGCGCATGGCGGTCGAATGCCCGTTGGTCTGCCGCGGCAACAATAAACTTCAACTCGCGGCTAAGGTACAGGCAATCATTCTGCGTCAGCAGCGACAGCGGGAGCTGTCCGAGGACATCGGTGACAATCGCCAACTCTGCTGAAGCTTTATTGATAAACACCAGCACAAATTCGCCGCTGCTTCCAAGCAACCAGTTGCGCAGCTCTGCCTGTGCGTCGTCGGATTGCGACATAACTGTGCTGGCAAGAGCGCGCAATTCATGCTCCAACAGTTGTGGTGGTTTGTTGTAAACGCAACCTTCAACGAAGATGAGATTCTTGTCATCTTCGATGAGGGATCGCGGATACTGAGAGTAAGCCGCAAAGAAGAGAGCGCTGTGGTTGTCGCGGTAAATAGAATCGACCGAGTAACGGTCATTGACCCGTAGCAGAGATGCCGACTCCTCCAGCGAGCGCCATTTCTCTTTACCAATGTTGTCGTATGTGCAATAGAGATTGATTCCCGGCATTGTGCGTCTTCCTGGGTTTATCCAGCTTAGATAAACTGAAACGGTTGTCCGATCAGTATCTAAGGTATAAGAAGGGAGAGCATGATGCAAGCGATATTCATTCGCGAAAAGACACCTTCCAGCAGTTGCTACGCTGGAAGAAAATGCAGATTTGTGGCAGCCAAGAAGACTCAAGATGACAGGTAAAATCGGGGTGAGAGGATTTGAACCTCCGACATCTTGCTCCCAAAGCAAGCGCGCTAACCTGGCTGCGCTACACCCCGTACTTACTTGAAGTCAAGTAACAATCCCCGCGATCTCCTGTCAAGCATTGTTCCGCCAGGTAAGAATAGCCTCTCTCCCGTCAGAGCGGTTTACCAATTTCCTCGGTGTCACCGTTGATTCCCGCTTTGACCTTGACTTGCATCATCGCTCGGATATCTTGAGCAGCAATAAGCACCAATCGAGATTCTGGTGCCTGGTTTGTCAGTCGGAAAGGTAGGAGAGATGAGTGAGATAGTCAGAGAAGAGATGGAGGTTGATGTTCTCCTGGTCGGTGCCGGTCCCGCCAACCTGGCCTGCGCCTATCACCTGCAGAATCTGATCGAGAAGAACAGCGGCACCGGTGGCAGCCTCGGCGAAACCCTGATTATGGTCATCGACAAGGGCGCGCACGTCGGCGCTCATGTCATGTCGGGCGCAGTGCTTGATCCCGTTGCTCTGAACGAACTGATACCGAACTGGAAGGATTCAGGCGCGCCGGTGACAACTGCGGTTAGCAAAGACGCCATGCTTTACCTGACTAAATCGGGCAAATTCACCATGCCCTGGGTACCCGCCAGTATGCATCATCACGGCTGCTATCTGATCTCGCTCAACAAGCTGGCAATCTGGTTGGGAGAGCAGGTCGAGGCGAAAGGTTGCGAGGTGTTCCCCGGTACCGCTGGAGCGGAGTTACTCTTTGACGGCAGCAAAGTGATTGGTGTGCAGACTGATGATAAAGGTCTGGACAAGGAAAGCAATCAGAAAACTGCTTTTGAACCGGGGATGCTCCTCAAGGCGCGTGTGACGGTTTTGGGCGAAGGTACGCGCGGCCACCTGACCAGGGCGCTAACCCGAAAGCTCGATCTCGATAAGGGGCGCAATCCGCAGACTTATACTACCGGCGTCAAGGAGCTGTGGGAATTCCCTGAGGGCACACTTGAACCCGGTCTCGTCTATCATCTGATGGGCTACCCGCTGGGCAACAGCCAGTTCGGTGGTGGTTTTATCTATCATCTTTCCGATACGCTGATGTCAATCGGGTTGGTGGTGGGATTGAACTACAGGAATCCCTTCACTGAGTCGCAGGCGCTCTTTTCGCAAATGAAGGCACATCCTCATATCAGGAGTATGCTGGAAAAAGGCAAAATGGTGCGTTACGGCGCCAAGACTATCCCCGAGGGCGGCTACTGGTCGATCCCCAGGAACTACGGCGATGGTTTCTTGATTACCGGTGACAGTTCATCATTGCTTAATCCGGCACGGCTGAAGGGGATTCATCTGGCGATGAAATCGGGGATGCTGGCAGCGGAAACAATCTTTGACGCTCTAAAGAAGGATGACACTTCCGCGGCGACGCTGTCGGCCTATAACGGGAAGTTGCGCGATTCCTTTGTCCATAAAGAGATGTTCAAGTATCGCTATTTCCCCCACATGTTCCATCGTGGTATTGCCTCCGCGCCTGGCTTCATTTTGAAGAACTTGTTTACCGGCTTTCGCAAGAGACCGCCGGTGGCGGCAGACCATCTCTCCATGCAGAAGCTTCAAGACTACTTCGGCTCGCAGGTTCCCGATCCGGAAGCGACCCGCCCCAAGGCGGATGGCAAACTGATTTTCAACAAGATCGACTCTGTCTACTACTCCGGCTCCACTCATGAAGAGGATCAACCCGCCCATCTGCAGATCGGTGATCTGGATACCTGCGTCACTAAGTGCGCCGAGGAATATGGCAATCCGTGTCGTCTTTTCTGTCCGGCATCAGTCTATGAGATAGAGGAAAACGAGGGCAGAAGACAGTTGAAGATCAACGCTTCTAATTGCGTCCACTGTAAAACCTGTGATATCGCCGATCCCTATGGCAACATTACCTGGGTCAATCCCGAGGGTGGTGGCGGCCCGAACTTTGACGGACTGTAGATCTATCTGGTCGGTATCACCTCTTTGACCTGCTCGGCGAAGTCAAAACCACAAGGGTTTTGACCTAC
>JAGLUH010000389.1 GCA_023134875.1 Candidatus Zixiibacteriota bacterium | reverse complement strand
GCTGCTAAGCAGCCTGTCAGACATCGAGGTTCTTGACATACTTGGCGTTTTGCTCGATGAACTCACGCCGTTGCGCCACCGCGTCACCCATCAGCATACTAAAGGTGTGCTCCGCCTCGGCCAAGTCCACCAGGTCGACCCGCAGCAATGTGCGGGTCTCGGTATCCATAGTCGTGCTCCAAAGCTGCTCCGGATTCATCTCGCCAAGCCCCTTGTATCTCTGAATCGAGACATCTTTCTTACCCATCTGCTCCAACAGCCTGTCACGCTCTTCGTCGGAGTAGGCATAGACTTCGCGCTTGCCTGATTTCAGCCGATAAAGGGGCGGCTGCGCGATATAGACATATCCACGTTCCACCAGCTCGCGCATATAGCGGAAAAAGAAAGTCAGGATCAGGGTCTTTATATGCGAGCCGTCAACGTCGGCATCGGTCATAATAATGACCTTATGGTAGCGCAGTTTACCGATATCAAACTCCTCGCTGCCGATACCGGTACCCAGCGCGGTGATAATCGCTTTGATCTCCTCCGATGAGAGAACGCGGTCAAGGCGTGCCTTCTCCACGTTGATAATCTTACCTCGCAGCGGCAGAATCGCCTGGAACCGCCGATCACGTCCCTGCTTGGCCGAACCACCCGCCGAGTCACCCTCAACCAGGTAGAGTTCGCAATGCTCCGGTTCGCGCATGCTGCAATCAGCCAGTTTACCCGGCAAGCGACCGGAATCAAGCGCCGTCTTTCGCCGGGTCAACTCTTTTGCCTTGCGGGCCGCTTCACGGGAACGCGCGGCACCCACCGCCTTTTCAACGATCTTCCGCGCATCCGTCGGGGTTTCCTCCAGCCACTCGCCAAATGCCTCACCCATCACCTGCTCGACAAAACCCTTGACTTCCGAGTTCCCCAGCTTGGTCTTGGTTTGACCCTCGAACTGCGGATCGGGCACCTTGACGCTGATCACCGCCGTCAAGCCCTCACGAGCATCCTCGCCCTGCAATAAACCGCCGTTTTTGCCATTCTTGCCATTCTTGCTCAGCTTAAGCAGGTTGTTTTTCTGGCTGTAGTTGTTGAGCGTACGTGTCAGCGCCGTCTTGAAACCGACCAGATGAGTACCACCTTCTATCGTGTTGATGTTATTGACAAAACAGACAATGTTTTCGACATAAGCGTCCGTATACTTCAGGGCAATCTCGATGTCGACATTCTCGCGCGTGCGCTGAGCATAGAAAGTCTTTTTGTGGACTGCACTCTTATTCTGATTAAGGTGATCGACAAAGGCGACAATACCACCCTTGTAGTGGAAGCTTTCTTCTTTCTCTTTGTCCTCTCGCTTGTCAATAATATCGATCCGCAAACCCTTATTCAGGTAAGCCAACTCGCGCATCCGGCCGATCAGCGTATTGAAGGAGAAGACAATTACTTTGAATATTGTCGGATCAGGCTGGAAAGTTGTCCTGGTACCCGTCTTTTTCCGTTCGCCGGTCACTTTCATCGGTGCTATCGGTTTGCCTTGACAATACTCCTGCACATGCAGCATGCCGTCACGGGCAACCTGCACCTGGCACCATTCCGACAAGGCGTTGACCACCGAAACGCCGACACCATGCAAACCGCCGGAGACTTTGTAACTGTCATGGCTGAACTTGCCGCCGGAGTGCAGCATGGTCATTACCACCTCAAGAGCTGGTTTCTTCTGAGTGGGGTGCTGGTCGACGGGGATGCCGCGACCATTATCCTCCACCACAATGGTGTTATCGTTCTCGATGATCACCTTGATGTGATCACAGAAGCCGGCCATCGCCTCATCCACCGAGTTGTCTACCACCTCATAGACCAGGTGATGCAGGCCACGGTTGCTAGTGTCACCGATATACATCGCCGGACGGCGACGCACCGCCTCCAGGCCTTTCAATACCTGGATCGCCTTGGCATCGTAGCTGTGATCTGCCATATCGGTTGTGGCTTTCTCTTCTACTTCAGTCATCCGATTCTATTATCCTGTAAAAAACACTTCAGAGACCACGGTTTCACCCAGTGCCTGATTGAGCAGCGCCGCTATTTCAACCTTCCGGTAATCAAGCTCCTGCCGCCAAGTCGGCGATTCTACCCGAACATAGAGTTTGCCGTTGACGATTTTCACCGCCTCGGCTTGTTGCGCGATTTCCGCACCGACAACCTCTTTGAATATCCTTACCGCATCAGCCTCCCTAAGACGCCTGGAGAGCCTCAGTCTTTCGATTGTCCGACTGAGAACTGTTTCTATCGGTTCCGCTTTCCGCCGCATCAGGCCACCAACGTTAACCCTTTAATTTAAATAAGTTTAGAGCAAACGGCAATGGAAAAATGCGCTTTAGTGCTCTTTTTTCTCTTTATAATTCATTGTTAGATAACCGCTTGCGAATGGGGGGAAACTACTCGATGTTTTGCCGCTTGGTTTTTCAAGTTACCAGTCGGCCCTGGTCGATTTTCATTTCCGCCTGTATTAAAGCGCTCTTTTTAATGTCGGCAGGTCTTGAACTGGTCAGGAATACCTGCCCCAGTCGCGGCAGGATATTAAGCAGCGAGTTGAGCCTGTCGGCATCCAACTGGGCTGAGACCTCATCCAAAAGCAGAATCGGCGGCGCACCTAATTTATCCGTCAGATAATCATAAATAGTGAACATGATGGCCAGAGCAATCGACTTGGCTTCGCCCTGGGAAGCATAGCCCCGTGTAGTAACGTCATCAAGATCAATCAGCAGATCATCACGGTGCGGCCCAACCGAAGTGAAACCAAAATGAAGATCGCGCCTCCTTGATAACCTAAGCCCGGCAAGAAGCGAGCCTTCTACATCATCCTCAAGAGAAAAGGATGAATGATATCGCCAATCAAGTTGACTGTCCGCTGCTGCTATCGACTTATAATAGTCCTGCAATTTCCCCCGATTCATATTTACCAGTTCGAGTCTTTTGCCGATGATTCTGCCGCCCACCTGGGAAAGCTGCTCATCCCACAGATTGAGCATCTCCAGGTGTGTGTCGTTATCTTCATCCAAGCAGAACTCTTTGAGTAACGCATTCCTCTGGGATATGATCTTGTGGTACTCGATCAGATCGACAATATACGACCTGTCAGCCTGACAGATGGCAAGATTAAGAAGCCGCCGCCGTAGTGAGGGTGCTCCGAGCACCAGGTCACTATCCTCGGGGATGAAGCTGACGGCATGAAAATGGAGGAGCAGATCAGCCAGCCGTGGCAACTTGACACCATTAACTTTGACCAGCTTCTTCTCAGCCTTACTCCAGGCAAGAGCAACCCCTGTTTCTTCACCTGATATCACACCGTTGATCTCCAGCCGGCAGACATCGTGATCGCGCCGTCTCATAATACTATCAGATACATAACGAAATGACTTAGTGGTGCAGCAGCAGAAAATCGCTTCTAATATAGAGGTCTTGCCGGAACCATTAGGCCCCGTGATAAGATTGACTGACGGTTGAGGCGATAACTCCATTTCCTCTATGTTGCGGAAATTAGAGATCTTGATTCTGGTTAGAAACATGCTATCAGTACATGATTCAAAATCGGCAGGCGAGAATGACTGCCGGTCTCTTGGCTTGACTTATCCGGTATACGTTTATGCTAGCTTGTCGGCTTACTGTTATTTTCAACTGTTCAAATTAATCGGCCAGTCGCAGCGGCATGATCAGGCAGAGGTAGTCCTCCTTCTCGTCAACAGATGTTATTACACCGGCGGCAACCGGCGATGATAGCGCTATCTTTATCTCCCCGCCATCGATCTGCTTAAGAATATCGAGGATATAGGTTGCGTTATACCCGATCTCCATTTTCTCACCATCGTAGCTGCAGGGCATTGTTTCCACTGCCTCGCCACCCAAGTCAACATTTGTTGCTGAAACCGTTAAGATGTCAGGTTCGATGGTAAACTTGACCTGTCGGGTCAGGGAATTTGAAAGAATAGCCACTCGTTTGACAACATCTGTCAATTGAGACTTGGAGACAATCAAAGACTTATCATTAGCTGTAGGAATTACCTGTTCGTAATTAGGGTAGGGACCCTCAATAATTCGACTGGAAATCGTATTATTGGCACAGATGAAGACTATATTGTTTTCCCCGAAGATAACCGAGATTTCCGCCACACCTTCACTCGTTAGCTTACCAACCAGATTAAGAGCCCGTGAAGGCACAATGATATCATCATATAGTCCCTGCAGTTTATTATTTTCCACTTCATACTTGGCGAGACGGTGACCATCAGTAGCCACCATTTTCATCTTCTCTGAAGCAGTCTGCCAAAGTACACCATTAAGTGCCGGGCGGGTTTCGTCAGTCGATACCGCAAAGGCACTTTTTTGAATCATCTTACAGAAGGTATCCGCCGGTAATTTAATCTTCTTGGAGACATTTACATCAGGAAGCTTGGGAAATTCATCAGCAGGCATACCAGAGAGCTTATAGTTCCCACTGGCAAACCTCAGTTCAGCCCGGTTGTTTATCGATTCAATTTCAATTTCCGTTTGCGGTAAGGCATTGATTATCTCTGTGAAAGCTCTAGCGGGAATGGCAATAGAACCTTTTTTTACAACCTTAGCTTCTATTAAAGTTGTAATGGATATTTCCAAATCAGTTGCAAAAATCTTGATAGCCTTGGAATCGGTTTCAATTAAGATATTTCCCAGTATCGGCAATGTTGACTTGGCTGGTACAACGGTGGTTACGGCAGCTAATGCCGCTTGTATTTTGTCGGTTGTTATGGCAAATTTCATGGAGCAGCTCCTTAACAGTTCAACGAGATGTATTATCTATATATAAACTATATACCATAGTAGTAGTATCTATGTTAACTTGTTGAAATCTCTTCTCAAGGGTTTTCTTTACTATTTGTACCTCGGTTACAGCTGTGAACAAGAGGTGGATATTATAGTTATGGCTAAAGTGATTTCCACAAGTCTCTACCGATTGCATTTTAGTAACAGTCTTTTCACATTCTTTCAACTACATATCCGGTTGGTTAACTGATCTAGTTGAAGCTTGTAATCGACAGACCTTTTTATATTCTCGGTAACTTGAGAACAGGCATGAATGACTGTGGAGTGATCGCGGCCACCGAAGTGACTGCCGATAAGCTTAAGAGATGCTGATGTCAAAGATCGGCAGAGGTACATCGCTATCTGGCGGGCATTAACAATCTCCTGGCTTTTCTTTTTCGCTTTGAGTAATTCTTCCGAGATCTTAAAAAATTCACCGACCTGCTTTTGAATTTGCTCAATGGTTACCTGCTTTAACCTAGGTCGGATGGTATCCTTAAGTACCTCCTGGGTAAGAGAGACTGTAATCTCCTTGTTACGTAGGGAAGAATATGCCAGCAGCCGTACCAGTGCACCTTCTAGCTCCCGGACATTAGAAGTAATTGAATCGGCGATGTAGGTTAATACTTCGAGTGGAACCACGATGTCATCATTATTGGCTTTCCGTTGCA
>JAGLUH010000388.1 GCA_023134875.1 Candidatus Zixiibacteriota bacterium | reverse complement strand
ACTTGCCTTCCGCGAGCGTGGCGGAGGTAATCAGAAAAGAGTGCCGTTCCTCGCCATCAACCGGACGAGTGATATTGTGCAGCAATCGCCGGAACTCGGTGCCGACCGGCGACTCGGGATGGTAATAATCGAATATCGTTTTGCGCGATTTGCGTGCCATAGTTACTGCTTGATAATAACCCGGGCAAGGGCATCAAAACCCTTGATTTCATTCTCCGCCAGCTTCAGGTTCTTTCGGGCGCGTTCAAAACGAGGATTGAGCCGCAAGGCTTCCTTGTATTCCTCGATTGCCTTGGCATGGATGAACCGACCCAGCAGGCTGTAGGCGACAGCCAGTTCGTAGTGCAAATCGGGATAGTGCGGGTTCTTGCTGATATCGGTTTTCAGCCGGCGTATCCGGCGGGTGAGTGTTTTTTCATCAATCTTGTTGCTGGCCAGCAAGAACTTCAAGTAGACCGCCGAGTAGTCGCGGAAACGGAGACGTTTTTTCACCTCGCGCGCCGCCAGCAGTTTCTGGAAAGCCTCCCGGAGATCGCCGTTTTCCAGCAAGGTCTTCCCCTGCCGGAAGTTGTCGTCCTGATACTCAGGACAGATTACCACCGCGCGCTCAAGCATTTCCGCCGTTTTCTGACTGTATTCGCTAAAGAGTTTGAAATCCTCACGTTTGACAGCATTGAGAATATAAGTCAGCGCCTTATTGTAGTAGGCATCACCATAGTAAAGATTGAGCTTGATCGCCTCGTCGAATTCGATCATAGCGCGCTGGCACGACTCCAATCCCAGGAATGCCTCCCCCAGGCAATTGCGGTAGTCGGCGAACTTCGGTTTCAACTCGACGCATTTTCCCAGTATCTCAGCAACCTCTCGATAGCTCTTCTTAATCATCAGCACCTGGCCAAGGTGGTAAAGAACCTCGTTAGCATCGGGATTTAGTTCCAACGCCCGCCGGAACAGAGATTCGGCTTCGTTGTACATGTGCCGATAAGTGAACACGAGACCGAGATAATCCATCTGATCGACATCTTCCGACTGGTAGACCTCGCCCAACCGGGTGAAGAGATGCTCCATTTCTTCCTGGCGTTCCCGGTGGGTGTTCTTCACCAGTTCGCGCAGTTCGGCGTCGCCGATACTTGGCGTAAATTCCTCGTCAAAGATCTCCAGCAGGGCGCCATCGGTGAAAACCGACGAGCGGACGCAGTTGTTGTGTATGTCATTGGCCGTCTGCAACAGGTACTCACGTGCTTCAGACCTAAGTCGTGTACTCAAACGATAGCTTTCCATCTCCTGTATCCTCAACCTGTTGAAATCTGCTTTGCGCGATTCACCGGCTCGATTCGGGGAATGGTGCCAACCACCTCAAGACCGAGAAGTGTTTCCACGTCCTCAATGTTTCTGATCGAATGATCTACCAGTTCCGCCACCACCACGGCGCAGCAACCGAGCAGCAATCCCAACGCCAATCCCATCATGCTGATCTTAAGGCGATTGGGGGATGCTGGTTTCAGCGGAATGGAAGCGGGCTCGAGGATGCGGTACTTGCTTTCCGCTTCGGCCGCCGTCTTCGCCTGCAATATCTTGACGCCCGCCGCCTGATTTTGCCATGTCCCGTAAGTCTCCTTCTTGGTGTCGACCTTGCGCTGCAAGCGGTCGGCCATCTGCTCGTAATAGGGCGAGCCCGCCAGCACGCTTTTCATATCGTCAAGCGCACTACGCAGTATTTTTTCCTTGCCCTGCAGGAATTCGATCTGGTAACGCCGGTAGATAAACTCACCGATTTCCTCCTGCATTGAGGGGGAGAGCATAGGATAACTGCTTTGCACCGCTATCAGTGCCGTACTGCGCAGATCATCGAGAGCATAAGCGACTTTGCCCTGCAGTCCCTGAATTTTGGCGTCTTTCCAGACATACTTGTTCATCAAGTTGCTGACCTCGCGAGTGGCCTCCAGCGCATTCTCCACGTATATAGACAGTCCGGGAATATCGCCCGCCGCCATCGCCGTATCGACACCGGCAACCACCATGTTCGCTACCAGGAAATTGCGGCGATCAACTGCTTCGGAAATCTCCAGCCTGGTGACGTCTACTTCCGAATCGATCTGCCCCAGGTTGGTTTGCGAACTGACCCCCTTCTTCAGTCGGTCGGCGATATATGAGTTCTTGAATCGCACCAGTTCGTTTTCGGCGTCTTCATACTCTTTCTGGGCCAGGGCCAGTTGCTGGTCGGTGAAAAGCTGACTTTCCCTGACGGAGCGAACTTCCTCGGCCAGTTTCTTCTTGCGATAGATTTCCGCCAGCTTAGTGGCCAGCTCATTGGCCCGTTTGGGATTGTCGGAGGTGCAGGTGATGATGACCTGGTTCTGGCCGATCAAAGAAACGCGGATATTCTCACGTACGTCATCGATCTGCAGCTTGCGGACAATGGTGCCTACTTTGTATTCAGGAAACTGCTCCCGCATCTTGGCCGCTTCCTTGACAATAGTTTCATCCGGCTTGAGATTGAGGTCGCTAATCAGGGTGTTGATATAATCGCTCGAAGTGATCTCCGAGCGGGTTGAGGCGAGCCAGTTGGCCAGCAACCGCTGGTTGGCTGGCGACCGATCCAAATCAGTTGGTAACATCCGTTCCAGTTCACGACTGACCAGCCTGGTGGTGGAGATGACGATCTTGGTAGAAGACTCATAAACTACTGGCAGTAGATAACTGCCGCCGAAAGCAACACCGGTAACCAGCAACAAAGGCATAAAGAGCCACAGCTTGCGCCGGCACACCATCTGCCAGATATCTCGCAGGGAGAGTTGTTTTTCCTCCATCACTCTGCTAACCTGTCGATCAGTAAGACTATCGAGGTAATTGTTCCCCCAAAAGCGGCCACATCGCGGAGTACGCCGAGACTGGCGCCGAACAGGCCGGATTTGCGTTGCGGTACGACAATGGCGTCTTCCGCCTGCACGATATAGCGCGGGATATCGCCCCTCTTGATCTGGCGATCGAGATCAATGCTGTACACAGTGGCATAGTGGTCCAACTTGGAGGTAATCTTAACCTTTTTCAGATTGGCTGAGGCGCTGTGACCGCCGGCCACTACTATTGCCTCCAGCAGGTCCATGCCAGGTTCCAGGGTATAGCGCCCTGGCTGCGCGACCGCGCCGGTGATATAGAACTCGTTACGGCGCTTGCCCGCTTCCACCGGTATTCCCCCTCCCGACAAGCCGGAGGGCAGTCGACTGATACGGACGATATCATGGGGATAAATTCTGGGCAGAGCGGCGATATTCTTGCTGGTGACCGCTTCGAGCACATCAAGGGTAATGACCTTGCCCTGATCGACCTGGCCGCCGCGAATCACCTTGACGTTGCGCAGGTCGCCGAATTCGGTGACACCACCTCTTTCCTTAATGATCGTCCACAGATCGGGAACAACCTCGCGGGCGAAACGCCCCGGTTTGACCACTTCTCCTTCGACAAAGACAGTGCGGGAGAAGTAGCCCTTGACGGTTACCACCGCCTGACTGATACTACGGTCAAAGCGCGACACATGTTCGACGATTTTCCGTCCCAGTTGACTCGGTGTCAGACCGGCGGCGGTGATTTCACCGGTTACCGACAGGGTGATTTTACCTTCAGCGTTGACAGTGACAATCTGGTTAAGCTCTTTTTTTTGCCAGAAAACCACTTCGAGCACATCGTCAACACCAATCGTATACTCGGCCAGGCCAGCTACCGGACTCAAAAACATGAGCAGCAACCCGCCGAGAAGATAGAATCTCATGGTTTTCATAGTATCTGCTTCTTTTCAGTTAAGCTCTTTTCGTACATAAACATCTTGTTGCGGCCACTGCTTTTTGCCTTCAGCAGCGCCATGTCGGCACAATATATAAGTCGGTCAACTCGCTGAGCATCATTAGGATAAATCGCCCCGCCCAGCGAAACGGTAATCTCGTGATGACCGTCGGTGAATTTATCCGCAAACTGATGGTTCAAGATAGTTACCCGCATCCTCTCCATGAAGTTCCGGCAGTTTTCGGCGTCCGCTTCCGGCATGATGATACAGAACTCCTCGCCGCCGTAACGGGAAACTACATCCATTGTTCTGACTGATACGGCCAGCAGTTTGCCCAGTTGTTCCAGGAGATAATCTCCCGCCTGGTGGCCATAAGTATCGTTAAAAACCTTGAACTCGTCAATGTCAAAAATGGCCAGGGCCAGATGGCGGGAAAAGCGCTTGGCGCGCAGGATTTCTTCCTGCAGCCGCTTGTAGAAATAGCGGTAGTTATAGAGACCGGTCATGGGGTCGGTATGGGAGAGCTCCTCGATCTTTTCAAAGTGTCCCAGATTCGCCAGCACCAGCTCGAACAGGGTGCAAAAGGAATGAGTAATCTCAGTTTCCGTCTCGGAAAATCGACGCCGGCGGCGACCGATGCCGACCAGCACCCGTTCCCCTTTTTCATCAGATAAGAGTGTAACCATGTCCGCGCCCAGATTTCTCAGGGTATCGACAGCGGATTCATGCATCAGGGTTTTGCCGAGGTTCTCCAGCGGCACCACCGCAGTGGCGCGACGGAGCAGCTCGAAAAGAGGGCTGTCCCCTTTGAGTCGGGGTGGGTTCTCTTCAGTGACAATGCCGGCAAGCTGGTACTTGAGAACATGATCACCCGACTTGCGGTCAGGCAGAAAGATCGAGAGTCTGTCCGCGTCAAATTCCTGCCGGAAGAGTTCTATTAAGGCCAGAAAGAGCTGGTCGCGGTTGAAGATGCCAATCAATCTGTTCTGAGCCGCAACAATCGTTCTGACACCGGATACGGGCCGGCTGCGATTACGCTCAATCTCCTGACTCAGCAACTTGATCTGTTTTTTTAGTTTTTCGATCTGCTGACCGTGGCGGGTGCGAGCATCCTCGATGCGTTTATAACCGCCGATCTGATCGGCGAGCGCCAGCAGGAAAGGTCGCAGAAGCTTGAAAGAAATGTTGGTATTGTCGGATAACAGGATGAGATGGTTGCATTTGCCGGCAGTCAGCAACGGCACCACATGATAGAGCGGCTGGCTGGCGAAAGGATTGTCACCCGGCGCGTCGGCGTAAGCCTGCTTGAGTGTCATCACCTCCTGCCGTGTCTCCAGAGTCTTGATCAAGCCGCCGCGACCGGTTATCCTGATCTTGCTGACCGCCTGTCGGGTGATACCAAATGTGTCGGTAACCGCAAAGCCCGACTTCTTCCTGGTATAAACGCAAACTGCCGCAAAGCCCAACTCCTGGTGGAGGTAAGCAGCCAGGTCTTTAATCTGCCTGGCAGTAGAACGATTAGCAGTGAAGTCCCTGAGAACCACCTCAAGGTGCTGGAGGTAAGCCTGCACCACCCGACTGAGACCGCCTGGTTGTTGCCGCCGGT
>JAGLUH010000387.1 GCA_023134875.1 Candidatus Zixiibacteriota bacterium | reverse complement strand
GCTATTTCCGGTCATAGCAAGCACTGATTATCGATCCGCAGTCGAAGCTGCTCTCGAATTCAAGGCAGCGCCGATTGATCTGACACGAACGCTGTCCATAGAAGAGCTGCCCAGATTGGTCTACTCCAACAGTGCAACCATTTCATTTTATTGCCGGCCTAAAATGCGGGCTATGTCGGGAAATCCTTGACCTGCACCAGGAATTGGGCTTTACTCTGGTAGACATGTAGATCGGTGTGTCGAGTGGTCAGCGTGAATATCGAAAGTATAAGACTTTTGACCTACAAAAAAGGATAAGAACATAGCCGTAAGTTGGAATCCCTGCAGCTGCGGCAAATCCCTTTCGACGCATAAGGGAGGATAGAGCCATAAGAGCAGCGCTATCAATTGACATTGAAGATTTGACGGTTCGATTCAGAGAGAAGAGCGTCATTGAGGGTTTCTCCCTGCGACTGGCACCAGGCGAAAAAGTGATCCTGACCGGCCGCTCCGGTGCGGGAAAATCTACGATCCTGAAATGTATTCTCGGTTTCGTGCTTCCTGCGGCGGGGATCATACGAATCGACGGGGAGTTGCTGGTCAGAGAATCGGTCTGGAGATTGCGAAGAGAAATGGCTTATGTCGCCCAGGAACCTGACCTCGGAGAAGGGCTGGTCCAAGACGTTCTTGAACGTCCCTTCACCTATCGCGCTAACTTCCATCTGCGGGGTAATCTAAAACGAACAACCGATCTATTTGAACGACTTCTGCTGCCGGTGGAACTGCTCGACAAAGAAATCAGTAGTTTATCGGGCGGCGAGAAGCAGCGCGTGGCGCTAATTTCCGCTATCCTGCTTGACCGGCGCATATTCCTGCTTGACGAAGCTGCCTCAGCCCTTGACGAAACCAGCGAACGGGCAATAGCTCAGTTCTTCAGTTCCGACGATCAGGTCACCGTGCTCTCCGTCTCGCACAATCGTCAGGTTTTCTCAGATTCCGACCGCATTATCGAACTGCCTTACCGCCACAGCGAGGAGGGGGAATGAACACTGTTGACATAAGTGCCGCCAGCCTGGCGATCGGCTACGCTCTGCTTATTATTCCGTTGGGAATCCTGCTGTGGCATCGTATTCCCATTGTCGGTCAGACGCTGGTGGCCATAGTGCGGATGACGTTGCAATTGCTTTTGGTCGGGTTGTACCTGCAGGTAGTGTTCAAACTGAACTACCCCTGGCTTAACGGTCTCTGGCTGCTGGTCATGATCGGCGTAGCGGATTTCTCCATCGCGCGCGGCTGCGGCCTGCGACTGACCAAACTTGCCCTCCCTCTCCTGGTCGCACTATTCGCCGGTGTGGCGGTGCCGCTCTTCTTTTTTATGGCTCTGATCCTGAGGCAGCCGAATCTGATGGAGGCCCAATATGTCATTCCCATCGGCGGGATGATCCTGGGCAACTGTCTGCGCGCCGACATCGTCGGCATCAGCAATTTCTACGAGGCGATCCGTAAAAGTGAGAAATGCTTTCTGCACTCGCTGGCGCAGGGGGCGCGGCTAACGGAAGCGATCCGGCCTTTTCTGCGTGATGCCATCCGCGCGGCGATGATACCGATGGTGGCGACGATGGCCACTATCGGTCTCGTGGCCCTGCCCGGCATGATGACCGGCGTGATCCTGGGCGGCGCCAGTCCGATGACCGCCATCAAGTACCAGATAGCCATCATGATCGCCATTTTCTCAGGAACATCAATCACCGTACTCCTGGCGATCTGGTTGACCGCGAAGAAAGGCTTCACCGCTTACGGTATTCTGGATCGCCAGATCTTCAGAAAATGATATCAGACATCTTCCGCTAATCAGTCTTTGGTCTTGCCCGATGAACCCGACTTAGTGGAGTTGGTGACGGCGCTTGACGATGAAGATGATTTCTCAGCGGCCTCCGCCTTTTTATAAGAGTCAGAACGATAATCGGTAATGTAAAAACCGGAGCCTTTGAAAATCAGGCCGGCACCGCCGGTAATCACCCGCATCACAACACCGTCGCATTTGGGGCATTTTCTCACCGGACTGTCGGTAATCTTCTGGAACTCTTCAAATTCATGTTTGCAGTTCTGGCATCGATACCAGTAAGTCGGCATTGCGGGCAACCTTCTACAAAGTGCTCATTATCATTGCGATGGCCGTCACATTGACAATATCATCAGCGGAACAACCGCGGGAAAGATCATTGACCGGATGCGCCAATCCCTGCACGATCGGGCCGATCGCTTCCGCTTTAGCCAATCGCTGCACGATCTTATAGGCGATATTACCGGCATCCAGGTCGGGGAATACCAGCACGTTGGCTTTACCGGCAACCGGTGAGTCGGGTGCTTTCTTTTCCTGAATCTTCGGGATGATAGCGGCATCAACCTGCAATTCACCGTCGATAATCAGGTCGGGATCAATCTCCCTGGCAGCGGCAAGACCGGCAGTGACCTTATCGATCATCCGGTGGCGGGCCGAACCCTTAGTGGAAAACGAGAGCATCGCCACACGTGGTTCCTCATCGATCAACACCTTATAGGCGCGGGCGGTGGATACGGCGATGGCGCCCAGTTGATCCGAAGTTGGGTTGGGGACAACTGCGCCGTCGGCAAAGAAGAACACCTTATTCGGCTCTCCCAGGAACTCAGGCACGACCATCATAAAGAAGCTGGACACGGTTGAAATCCCTGGCGCCAGCCCGACCACGTGGATGCCGGCACGGATCACATCACCGGTGGTATTGATTGCGCCGGCGACCGAGCCGTCCGCCAAGCCTTTCCTGACCATCATCGCCCCCCAGTAGAGAGGTTGCCTGATCGTCGTCTGCGCTTCGTCACGACTAATGCCCTTGGTTTTTCTCAACTCGAAGAATTCGTCGGTAAACTCGCCAATCAAATCGGAACTGTCGGGATCAATGACGCGGCATTGTTCGAGATCAAGACCATGTTTTCCCGCCAGGGCGCTGATCTCGTCGGAATTGCCGATCAGTGTGACGGCAGCAATTGCATCCGCTACCACTTTCTTGGCAGCGATGATGGTGCGCTCCTCTTCGCCTTCGGGGTAGACGACCCGTTTCTTCAAGCTTTTCGCTTTGTCCTGAAGTTTTTCAAGTATGCTCATTGTTCCTCCGCATTAGCGATCTTTCCAGTTGAGATAGGCCGTAATAAACTCGTGGATACCGCCGTCCATTACTCCTGTGGTATCTGAGGTTTCACAGCCGGTACGGTGATCCTTGACCAGGTTATAGGGATGAAACACGTATGATCTTATCTGGCTGCCCCATTCGATTTTTTTCTTGGTCTTTTCAATATCGGCCCTCTTTTTCTCTTCCTCCTCGCGGGCGCGCTGGTAGAGGCGGGCGCGAAGCACCTTCATCGCCATTTCGCGATTCTTGATTTGCGATCGCTCCTGCTGGCATTGCACCACGATATTGGTGGACAGATGCGTGATCCGCACCGCAGAGGAGGTTTTGTTGACATGCTGCCCGCCGGCTCCGGAAGCGCGATAGGTGTCAATGCGCAGGTCGTCAGGTTTGATCTCGATTTCAATCTCTTCACCCACTTCGGGGAAGACGAATACCGATGCAAACGAGGTATGACGGCGTTTGTTGGCATCGAAAGGTGAAATACGCACCAGACGATGCACTCCCGATTCCGCCTTGAGAAGGCCGTAGGCGTAATCCCCCTTGACTTCCAGGGTCGCCGACTTGATCCCCGCCTCCTCACCACCTTGCAGGTCGATCAACCTGGCGGCAAAGCCTTTCTGCTCGCAGTAGCGCC
>JAGLUH010000386.1 GCA_023134875.1 Candidatus Zixiibacteriota bacterium | reverse complement strand
GATACACCAGGCTTGATCGTGACAAGCAGGACAACGGAGACTTCCCTATTTCCGTTCTTTCTCCGAATTGAAAAATACCTGTCGTTTCCCCATCAATCCTGGTATGATTAGTGATTAAGGCGAAGAGCTGTTGAGTCGATGTGGTTCAACAGCAGTCAACTTGAGAAAAGAAGTGAACGTAAGGTCAACATGAAGATGAGTGGTTCAGATGTTTTGAAGGCATGGCGCCCCTATATTCTGCTGCTTCTGGCGGCAGCTATTATGGTGTCAAAGTCCTCCTATGCAGATCAGTTTGATCTTTCCGGCTTTGGCGCACAAACACCGGAAAGATTTGTCGAGGTGGCGCCGCTCTTTTCGGTTTCCTCGGCTCAGGCAGGCGGCATCTACGATGCGGTTCTGATCCTTGACATCGCCAGGCATTGGCACATCAACTCAGATAAGCCATACGAGGAGTGGCTGATCGCCGCCGAGCTGAACTTCGATACGACGGCGGCATTGATACCACAGGCAATAGCCTATCCTCCCGCTCATGATATCGATCTGGCCGATAGCAGGATGTCAGTCTTTGACGGTCACGTTATCATTCGTTTCCAGGTGAGGATTGCCGCTGATGCCACGCCGGGTGATTACCTGTTGCCGCTGCGCTTCAGTTATCAACCCTGCAACGACAAAGAATGTCGGGCGCCGCAGACGGAATCATTGGAGTTGCCGATTAGAGTAGGGTCTGAGGGTGAAGCGATCCGTGCCGACATCTTCCCTGTCGCCACCGCCGTGGCGCAGTTTGACGAACCAGCGAAATCGCCGGTTGCCGCCGACAACGACCTGCAACGTCTGATCAACAAATATGGTTTCTGGGGTTACTTCATCGCGTTGGGACTGGCGTTCCTGACCGGCCTGCTGCTTTCCTTCTCACCCTGCACTTACCCGATGATTCCCGTGGTCGTCAGCGTTTTTGCCGGTCAACAGCGCTCACTGGGACGCGGTTTTATCATGTCGCTTTTCTATGTCGGCTCGATGGCGGTAGTCTACGGTATCATGGGACTGGTGGTTTCACTGGTGGGGGGAGTCTTCGGCGCCTGGCTGGCCAGCCCGCCGGTAGTAATCGGTATCGCCGTCGTTTTTGTCATCTTCGCCCTGTCAATGTTCGGTCTCTATGAATTGCAGATGCCGTTCTGGCTGCGGCAAAAACTAGGTATCAAGGCCGCCACCGGCGGTATCGGCGGAGTGATTCTGCTCGGTATTATCGCCGCTTTGGTGATTTCGCCCTGCGTCGGTCCCTTCGTCGCCGGTATTCTCCTGTACATCGCCACAAGTGGTTCGCCAGTGCTCGGATTCCTGGTGCTCTTCGTTTTCGCCCTGGGACTGGGAACGCTTTATGTTATTATTGGTACCTTTTCTTCTGCCATCAACAACCTGCCCGGCTCGGGCAAGTGGATGGAATCAGTCAAGAAGTTCTTTGGTTTTGTTCTGCTGCTGATGGCGATCTACTTCCTGCGCACCATCATCCCGCCCGTGGTAACCGCTCTGTTGGCCGGCCTGCTCCTGGTGGTTTTCGGAGTCTTTGGCGGTGGACTTGATCGACTCACCAAGGAATCAAAGTTTTTTGCTCGTTTGCAGAAACTACTGGGCATCATTGCCCTGTTAATCGGTCTCTACCTGCTGCTGGGAACGCTGCTGATGCAGGGTCTGATTCTGCCGCCGGCAACTCAGTGGCTGCCGCTTAATTCAACGACCGATAGCGGGCAAGCCGAAGAGTTGATTGCCTGGGATACTGACTTACGGAACGGTCTGGCGCGCGCGGCGGCGGAAAGCAAACCAGTCCTGATCGATACCTGGGCGACCTGGTGCGTCAACTGCAAAGTACTGGAGAAAAACACCTTCTACAACCAGGAGGTGGCCGCCGAAGCGAAACGCTTCGTGCCAATCAAGGTGCAGTTGGAAAAGGCGGGATCGGTAATCACCAAAGATTTTATGGCTCGTTTCGGCTTGAAGCATCATTCCCTGCCGACAACGTTGCTGCTTGATTCAAAGGGTAATGTCCACCGTATCATTCGTGGTGTAGTGGGACCTGACGAGATGATCGCGGCGATGCGTGAAGTCCACTAACGGGAGTTAATCGCTGTCAATTTCCGTTTCGGAAAGTAGCGACTCCAGCTTTTCAGTCAGAGCCTTCATATCAATTCTGGCGGCGATTTCCTTAGCCAGCGACTCGGCAAGATGCCGGATAAACCGGTCGGCCAGATCATCCTTCTCGTCGGCGGAAAAGCCGGAAGGAATCGGATCGCGGCGGTCGATAAGGGGTTCATGAAGCTTCTCAAGATAGATTTCATCCGATCGATTATCCGCGCTGCGAGATTCTTCTTCCGGTTGTGGTGATGACAATCCCGCCGGATTGATTTCGCTTACCTCGAAATCGGTTGTTTCACTGATACCCGAATCTGTCGCGGGAGAGGGTGTCTCCATTTTCTCCGGACTGATCTCATTGATAAACGAGTCGAAATCACGGCGATCAGTGTCGCCGGCATCCTCCAGATAGAGTCTGTCAAGCTGTGAATCGGTGGCAGCAGGACGACTGTCATTCTTCTCTGATAACAGGCTTGTAAATGCCTTCTCTGACGCTCTGGAAATATCCTGGTCGATCTCGCCATCGTCATCTGCCAGAACATTTTCGACAGCAAGCTCATCGCCTCTTTTTTCAGCTTCAGTTGCCGGCAAAGGCGACAACAGCGCCTCAACCTGGTGGAGAAGTTCTTCTGGTGAAAACGGTTTGTTAAGAGTAGCGTTTGGTTCGACGGCAAACAGTTCCTCGGTGTCCACCAGTTCGGCGCTGCCAAGCAACATCAGAACCGGGAGTTTAGCCTTATTGGGGTCGCGTCGCAACCGAGAAAGCAGATCATGACCCCTCAAGCCATCAGTTTCGGTAGCAATAATGGCGAGGTCATAAGGGGAAACGCGCAGTTCCGCCAGCGCGGTGTTACCATCTTGAAACAGGGTAACCTGATAACCTCGCTGGGTGAGATGATGACGGCAGACATTTAGAATCGTTTCCGAGGAATCGGCAACTAGTATCTTCTTGCGCACCTGTTACTCCCGTTTGTTGGAGAGTCGCTTGGAGGCTTTCTCCAGAATCTT
This sequence comes from Candidatus Zixiibacteriota bacterium, assembly GCA_023134875.1. Classification (GTDB taxonomy): domain Bacteria; phylum Zixibacteria; class MSB-5A5; order CAIYYT01; family CAIYYT01; genus JAGLUH01. The sequence continues at coordinate 3,090 of JAGLUH010000386.1, read as the reverse complement.
CTTCTCTTGCTCGGACAGATTTTCGTACCCGCCCAGTTCGTTGATACGATCAAGAATACGGTCAACTTCAGACATCAGTTCGGCGGATTTGCGGTTCTCCCTTAGTTTGGTTTTGCTCTTTCGCCTGGAAGTGAACCGCCGCAGGGGGCGCCATAGCCGTGACAGCCGCCAATCCTGCTTGAGATAAAGATAGGCGATCAGGGCGCCGCCCAAGTGAGCGAAGTGGGCAATGCCATCATCAGCGCCCCGCCAGGCCGCCAGAACACCGAAACCGATCAGGAACATCACCAGGTACTTTACTCTTACCGGAAAGAGGAAGTAGATATAGACCAGCCGGTTGGGGTAGAGCATGGCGTAGGCCACCAGAATGCCGAAGATCGCTCCCGAGGCGCCGATGGTCACGCCGACGCTACTGATGGTCAACAGGAAAGTGATTATCCCCGCGCCGATGCCGGTGAGAAAATAGAATTTCAGGAACTCGCGCGTACCCCATTGGCGTTCCAGATCGGTGCCAAACATCCAGAGCATGAACATATTGAAAAGAATATGGAGAAAGCCGCCGTGGAGAAACATGTAGGTGACGACCTGCCAGATACAAAAACCGTTCAGGATGGCTCGCGGCGACAAACCGAAGTAGAGAGTCAGTTTCGGACCGACAAGAAGCTGCAACAGGTAGACGACACCATTGACAATCAGCAGCCACTTGATGCCGGGCGTAATCGCCCTTCTCAGTCCGAACGACGAGTAATTATGCCTGTTGAAATTCACCATTATACTAATATAGTCGGATAGAAACGGGAATGCATAATATCCTTTTCTACCCGAAAACCCCTCCGGTACCGGCAAGTAAGTATCGGTGGCCGGGTTCTATCAACAAAGCGTATCGAGCAAGAGTATATTACGTATTTCTCAGCCGTTTGACAATACGAATAGTATGCCTTAGATCCCTACGCCAGAAATTTGTCAACCCGTTCCTGGATATGTTTTTTCGGTAAGGCGCCGATCACCTGGTCTTCAACCTTGCCGCCCCGGAAGAAAAGGAGCGCCGGAATCGACATGATATTATAACGAACCGCCGTTTTGCTATTGCTATCGACATCGAGCTTGACGACTCTCATTTTGTCGCCGTACTGCGCGGCGATTTCTTCCAGGATTGGTGAAACCATGTGACAGGGGGCGCACCACTGCGCCCAGAAATCAACGATCACGGGAACTTCACTCTTGATCACTTCGCTCTCGAAAGTGTCGTCCGATACTGCCATTGCACTTGACATCCGTTTTCTCCTTATTTATGTAGACTAAAATCATCCATATATGGACATACCAAAAAGGATCAGTTTTGTTCCAGCATGATATCCCGCACAAAACGGATCGGGATAGTGCCGAAGGAAAGCAGCCGGTCATGGAATTCCTTCAAGCGGAACCGGTCTCCCTTCTTCTCTCTGTAGGCGGCTTTGAGCTGTAACAATTCCTTTTTCCCTATTAAATAACTCATCGGCTGAGTCGGCGATTGGGAATAGCGTTTCACTTCGGCGATGGCGTTAAAGCGGTCCATATTGGCTTGTTCCACCAGCATGTTGACAGCGTCGGTGAAGCTCATCTCGCCGGTATGCAGACCGACATCAATCACCACGCGACAGGCACGGACGAGCTGGTTGACCAGTTGCATCAATCGAGTCTCGTCGTCGCCGTAGAAACCTTCCTCGTAAAGCAACTCTTCGCAATAGAACGCCCAGCCCTCGGTGAACAGAGGTGATTTCGCCAACCGACGCACGCGCGATTCGATGCGGCCGGCATGAAGAAACTGCAGGTGATGCCCCGGATAAGCTTCATGCAACGCTATCACCCGCATCGTGCACTTGTTGTGCCCCTGGCGTTGCTGCTGCTGTATCTCCGGCGGCGCGTCTTGATCGACTGGCGTCACCCAGAAGAGAGCCTGCTGCCGACGGTCAAAGGGCGCCGGTGGAACGTAAGCGGCAAAAGGAAGCGTGTACTGGCTGAATTCAGGTGTCTCCATCACGGGAAGATCATCATCCGGCGGTATGGTCACCAGGTCGCGCTCTATCACAAACCGGCGCAGTTTTGCCACCTCGCGGCGGTAGGCCTCAAGCAAGGCATCATCAGTAAAGGAATCCCTCTTGATTTTCTCAATTAAAGCGAGGCGGTCAGAATCGGGATCGATTTTCTTTGCCAGTCGATCCATTTCGGCGATGGTTTCCACTATTGCCTGCTGACCAATGGCGGCAAGATCAGCGGCGCTATAAGAAAGGGCGTGCGCAGACTCCAGAAGCTTCTCAAATGACTCTGGTCCCAGGGAATAAGCGCCCTTGGAGCGGGTAGTCAGCCGGTCACGCAGGAAGGTTAGATAGTCGTGACACGCCGTAACAGCAGTCGCCGCCGCTTTCTTCAAGTCACCCGCCAGCGTCGGCAGTCCCTCCGCCAGTGCGGGTATTGTCTCGCCAAAGAAAACGATCGCCGACTCGGTTCTTTCTTCGGCCATTTCCGCCCAGACGGTGGGCACTTCTTTCTGGTTTTGCAGGTTGGTGACTGCTTCACTCAGTAATTGCGGCACTGCCTGGAGTCGACCGACCAGTGATTCAAATCGTTTTTCCCGAGGAGCGAAATCGCGAAAGGCGAGCGTAAAAGAACCGTAGAGCGCCAAATCAAGCGGCAGGGAGGGATCACGTTCCCAGCGACGGTAATCCTCCTCCGTTAGGATATCAGCTTTCAGAGAGCCAAGCAGAACCTTACGATCCAGTTCTTCATCCGGAGACAAACCGTCGGCAGATTCAAAATTGTGAAGCTGCTCCAAATAGGTGTTAAGCTGCGCCAGCCGCTGCTGTCGGTACTCATGATCGAACCGATCAAGCTGGTGATCGTAATCATGAACACCAGCACAGGTAGCCCATACGGGTGAAGATTCCAGCAGATAGTCGATAATCTCATTTGTCAGCGTGTTGAAGTCGGTCATAACGGCTCTCCTCTAATGAGCGCCAAGATAGGCGCTCAAGTACGCCGCCGCAAACCTTTTATTGATTTTCAGCAAAAAGGGGCAGGTCAGGAGCCCTGCCCGTTCGTTGGATCAATAAT
>JAGLUH010000385.1 GCA_023134875.1 Candidatus Zixiibacteriota bacterium | reverse complement strand
CCACCAGTTGACCGCTATCACTCACCTGTTGCGGCGCGCTCCAGGTCAGCCCGCCGTCGGCAGTCCAAGAAGCGTACAAGGCTCGGTTATTTACAAAGGTGCAAACGAATACAGAACCGGAGACATGGGACAATTCGGGGAAGTTCTCCGGTGCGGCAGTTGCCGCCACCACATTCAAATCATTGAGACTGTCGACATCGCCGTCGGTGGTAGACCAGCAGATAATGTCGAAATCGGTAGCTGCACTGTCATGATAGGCGGCGGCGACCACCACGATCTGATTGTCATACGCCGCCACTACCGGATACCGGATATGCAAGTTTGTATCCACAAAACATCTCGCGCTCAGATCGGTGCCGGCATACCAGTCGTTATAGAAATCCTGGCGGATTAACAAACGGTATTGGCTGGTTACCGGGTCGTGACGGTCATAGACAGCGAAAGTCCTGGCGGTCAGAGGATCGATATCGGCTGCGGTGGTCTGGCAGTATTCCAGAGTCTCGTAGTAGCTGCCGAATGGCTGCATGTTGTGCTGGCCGAACACGAAGGGAACATCAATCAGGGGCGGACCGTAGGCCTTGCTGATCACCGCCGACTGAAAACCCCAGTTCCACGATTGCTGACCATCATCACAGGCGATGGCAACCATTTTCATATCATGCCAGCCCATCGCCGCCATGCTGGAGTAGTTTACTATCCAGGTGCTGGAGTCCATCGAGTCAGGAATATAGATAAGCATGAAAGCCGCGCCATTCTGGAAACTGCCCGGGGGAACAAAAGTACCGCAGTAGTGAGTGCTCCAGCCCCAGAAATCGACGGAAGGATAGGTGCCACCGTAGAGATCAATCCAGCAGCAACCCTGCCAGTTTTGCCCGTCATCATCGGAACCGTTGATAAAGATGTAACTCAAGGGCGAAACCCCGTCATAGTATTCGTAGAGCCGCACCAGGTTGCCGGCGCCATTGTCACCCAGGGCGGGATGCAGATAGGCAATTCCTCTGCCTTTTTCCGGCGTATCAGCAGGCATACCGCTGCCTGCTTCAGCGCTGAAATCGGAGAAACTGATAATAGTCATCTCCATACCGAGAATCACGCGTATGGGTTCCTCGGTAAAACTCATTGTCCGTAACTGACCGGAAGAGTAGTCTTTACAAAGCGCGCTGCTTGTCTGGACAAAGACGAGCAAAGCGATGCACATTATCAGGATGGCGGTCTTGGCGATACTCATTTTCAATCCCTCCAAATGCTGATAGCATAATCCGGCGGCCCCTGGCAGGCTGATACAACACACTGTAGTCATCAATCGATCGGACACCGATACCTGCCGATGGCTTTCCCGCTCGCAGCCGAGTTTGTAGAATTACATGACAGCTACAAATTACGGCTTAAGCTCAACCCTGTCAACCCTTTTTGCAGCCATCTTCAGGCGACCGGCTACTTGCTACTCCGACTTCTTCGCGATAAAGACACCGTTCGGCTGTTTGAAGATCGCCTCGGTGACTCCCTTTTTGTCATCCACCACGAACTCGATGCTGAAGCCGCTCAAGTCTTTGAAAGTAAACTCGTTCTCCTTGTATGGTTCGAGATCGTAAGGGGGTTGACCGGCGACACTGGCTACCAATGTGTTCCCACCCTTGACATAGAACTTGATCGCTTGTCCGGCCAACTCGAAATCGCCGACAAATTGGGCAAGATAGGCCGAATCGGACAAGTGACTGGATGGCCGGCGGACAAACTCAATCGGCTCCAGCAGAACCTCAAGGGGTACGCGCAAACGATCGACATCACCCCTGGTGTTGGAATAGAAATTGATCAGCATCTTGGGATCGCCCGGTATGTCCGAAGCGACGCCGCGAAAGATGTCATAGTGCCAGTGTTCCAGCGGCATTTCGATATCATTGAAAGTCCCTTTCAGGTTCTTGCCGTCAAGTTCGATCTTGATCACGCCATAACCGGCATGTTCATATTCGCCGGTGTATTCCTCCAGCTTATGAGAGGGCTTGGTGCTGCTGACACGGTCGATTGTTTCCTCTTTTTCCTTGTCCTGAGCCGCTTTCGCCTGTTCCACCCTGAGCTTGGCCTTGCCGTGCCAGTCTATCGGTTCAAGTCCCAGCAGCAGGTCGGAAACATACAATCTGACAATGCCAGGCAGTGGCGTGGCGTTCAGGTTGGCCAGCACCACTACGCCGATATCATCCTCCGGCAAGAGCGACACCAGCGCCGAGAAACCATCGATGTTGCCACCATGATGAACCATGTTGTGGCCGCGATAGACTTCAGCAAACCATCCCAGACCATAACCACGGGGGATTCGTTCCGGTTCGGTGATTCCCTGGGAGAAAACCATGTAGGGCACATGCATCTGCGCCAGGTTGGCGGCGGCGATGATTTCGGTATCACCTATCTTGCCATCGCCGAGTTGCAGCAGCAGCCACTGCGCCATATCATCGGCACAGGAGTTGATCGAGCCGGCCGGTCCTACCGCGGAGATTTCGCGGAAAGGTATCTCCTTGATGATATCTTCATCATCCTTCTCGTACGGCAGAGCATAATCAGGCGCCTGTTGCGATTCGAGTACTGATAGATTGCTGCCGGTCATTCCCAGTGGGCTAAAGATTCGCTGCCTAACAAAATCCTCCCAGGTGCCGCTCGATAGCCGCCCGATCAGGTAGCCCGCCGTCATGAACATCAGGTTCTGGTATTGAAAAGTAACGCGTAGCTCTTCATTCGGTTCCAAATAGCGAAGGCGATCATAGATCTCCCTGCGGCTGTAGGGCGAATTGTACCACATCAGATCATGCCGGGGCAGACCGGAGCGGTGCGTCACCAGGTCGCGCGGTGTCATCCGCCGGCTGGCGTATTCGTCATGTAATTCAAAATCGGGAAGATACTCCCGAACCGGCTCATCCCAATCGAGGAGACCCTTGTCAACCAGGATACCCATTGCCAGGGTGGTGAACGCCTTGGTGGAGGAGCCAATCGCGAAAAGGGTCTTTGAGGTTACCGGCAGGCTGTCAGTCAGGTGGCGGTAGCCGAAACCTTTCGAGAGGATGATTTCACCATCCTTCACGATCGCCAAGCCGACACCCGGTACCTGCCAGCTCACTCGGACTGAATCGACAAAGGCGCGAATATCATCCAGACTTTGCTGCAGTTCCGCCGCTCTTTCAACGGTAACGGCTGCCTCCAGGCGGGTCAGATCGAATGGGAAGGTCTGGCCTGATTGTGTGAAATCACCGCTGATTGCCTGGCCGTCACTGGCAAAAATACCCGAAAAGACAGGATCGCCGGGAACGTCGGGCATAGCGAAGGTGATACTCACTCCATCGATTTTGATATCGGCCAGGGGCAGGTCTTTGGCACCCTGCAGCGGAATGTCGATGGCGCCGGTGATGTCGCCCTCATCGT
>JAGLUH010000384.1 GCA_023134875.1 Candidatus Zixiibacteriota bacterium | reverse complement strand
GCCATCAGTGATGCCATGCATATCGTCCAGCGCGGCGAGGCGGATCTCGTGATCGCCGGCGGCGCCGAAGCGGCGATTACCGAGATGACGTATGCCGGTTTTTGTGCGGCGCGCGCGCTCTCGACTCGCAATGATGATCCCGCAACGGCATCACGCCCCTTTGATGTCGATCGCGACGGTTTTGTCTTGGGTGAGGGGGCGGCAATCCTGGTGGTGGAGGATGAAGAACATGCCAACAGACGCGGTGCCGATATCTACGCTGACCTGATTGGCGCGGGATTATCAGCCGATGCCTACCATATTACCGCTCCTGCTCCCGACGGCGACGGCGCCGCCCGGGCGATGCGCGCCGGAATCAAATCCGCCGGTATCAGCGTTGCCGATATCGACTATATCAATAGTCATGGCACGTCGACACCGCTGGGTGACATCGCTGAGAGCCTGGCGATCAAGAACGTGTTCGGCGAGCGCGCCAGGACAATGGCGGTCAATTCCACCAAGTCGATGGTAGGTCACATGCTGGGTGCTGCCGGTGCCGCGGAAGCGGCAGTAACAGCTATCTCGCTGAAAGAATCTTATATCCACCAGACGATCAATATCATAGACCAGGACCCTGAGTGCGATCTCAATTACTTGCGGGAAGGTGGACGAAACCAGCAGATTCATTACGCCCTTTCCAACTCTTTCGGTTTCGGCGGCCACAACATCACCCTAGTGTTGGGCCGGCACGACGACTCCTCCAGATAGCCATGGCCGACTTCTTCAAGAGATTCCTCGGCAGGTTGTTGCCGACACCGGGTCACGGGCATGGTTTGCCGCGTGCTCCTGAGGAACTGGAAAAGAAAATTGGGTATCATTTTCAAAAAACCGATTCTCTGATGGAAGCCCTCACTCATCGCTCCTACCAGAGAGACAACGACCCCCGCGAGGCGCCCGCCTATGAACGCCTCGAGTTTCTGGGTGACTCGGTTCTGGGGCTGGTAGTGGCGGACGAGCTGTTTCGCGATTATCCAGAGATGCTCGAAGGTGAGCTAACTAAGAGCAAGGCGCTGCTGGTGAACGGGAAAGCGCTGGCGTATGCCGGCAACAGCATCGGCCTGGGTGAGTATATCCTGATGTCGGTGGAAGAGGCCGGGGCGGGTGGACGTCAGCGGGCCTCGATTATTGCCGATTGCATGGAGGCACTGATCGGTGCGGTCTACGAGGATGGTGGCTTGTCGGTGGCACGCGACATAATCAAAAAACTAATATCTTTCGATTTCATCCAGACGAGGCGCGAGTTGTCGCTGCGGAATTATAAGGGTGACCTTTTAGAATTACTGCAATCGCAGGGTATTGCCATGCCAAAGTATACTGTCACCGATGAAAGCGGCCCTGACCACCGCAAGAGTTTCACGGTGGATGTCTTCGTCACTGACAGGAAGTTGGGCACTGGTAGAGGCGATTCAAAAAAGAGCGCTGAACAAAGAGCGGCACGGGAAGCTCTGATCGCGATAAGAAGAAATAAGGCATCAAATCGGAGTAAATCATGAACTTGGTAGTATGTGTTAAACAGGTTCCGGAGATCGCGCTGGTGACAGTGGATGCCGACAAGGGCGAACTCAATCTGCCCCAGGGGCCGGGAATCGTCAACCCTCTTGACAGTTATGCCATCGAGGAAGCGTTGCGCCTCAAGGAACAGCATGGCGGCAAGGTGACCGCTATCTCACTGGGCGGCAAAGAGAGTGAATACGCCCTGCGAGAAGCGCTGGCTCTGGGAGTAGACGAAGCGGTTCATCTCTCTGATGAGAGCTTTAGCGGTGCGGATGCAATCGCGATGGCAGCGATTTTGGCCGCTGGTATTCGGAAACTGGAGGAGCATGATCTAGTCCTGCTCGGCAAACAAGCGGTTGACTCTGATAACGCGGCGATTCATGCCGCCGTCGGCGGTTTTCTGAACGAGCCGGCGGCGATGTTTATCCGCAAGATTGAATCAGTTGGCGACGGCTCGATAACAGTTGAGAGAATGACCGATGACGGTGTTGATAAGGTCACCATGCCTTTGCCGGCCGTAATCTCGGTGGTCAAGGAGATCAACGAACCGCGCCTGCCGTCACTGAAAGGCAAGATGATGGCCAAGAAGAAGCAGATTACGGTCTACGATGCCGCCGATCTTGGCCTGGATGCCGCCACCCCGGGAATGCCATCCGGCAGTAATGTATCAACGGTGACCAATCCGCCAGCGCGTCCCAAGGGGGAGATCATTGCTGGCGAAACACCGGAGGAAATCGCTGACAAGCTATTTGTCAAGCTGAGAGAAGACCAAGTGCTCTGATAATATGTCGAACAGATAGAGAAAGCGCAGAATCTGCGCCGCATCACAACCTCATTAGTACCAATGCATTAGCTGCGCAACAAGAAGGCGAGCAGGCCTTGGGCGCAAAAAATGCTTGACATTTGCTGATGATACTCCTTATAATATAAGCGCAAACCCCGGATATATATTGGGGAGTATCAAGTAGAAACAAGTTAATGCACTCTATTAGGAGGCAGGAGCATGAAGGTGCTAAGGATTTCTTTTCTGGTGCTTTTGGCCGCCTTCCTATCTCTTCTGTTGTCAGGAACCGTTACGGCGAACGACCATCCCTGGGATGATTGTCAAGCTGACAGTACGGAAACTACTGGTATCCAGGGATCAACCAGCGATGAAGATTCAGTGCCGGATGAAGAACGTTACATCATCAAGGCCAAGAACTGGATCATCAAGTTCCTGACTGATTTCTTCGCTTCGGGGACAGAACAAGAGGTAGACAGGGAGGATGAGGGAGATTCAACAGTAAGAGTTAAGAGCAAGGTGGTTCTCACCAAAGGCAAGGCTAAAACGTTAGTGCCGAAGTAAGGCAGCAAACAGACTAATCGGTAGTGCCATGATGGAAGCATCGGAAAAGCTTCAGCAAATTAACCTGCTGGTTGCCGAAGGCAAATTCGACGCCGCCAGGACAGAGCTTGAGAAACTGGCTCCCTCTTTGAAAACCAATCCCGATCCGGCAATAGTGGGTGAGTATCATTATCTTGTCGCAGCCGCCGGTTTCAGTAACAAGCCCCACGCTGAAGTGCTTGAAATCGCCAGGAAAGCCTATTCGCTCGTTAGTTCAACCGCCGAGAATCTGCTAGTCGGCCGTATCCAGGCTTTGCTGGGCAAGGTCTATGTCGCTCTTGGTGATTTGCGGTCGGGCGAGGAGTTTATCCGCGATGCGATCAGTTCATTCCGGCGTATAGAGTGTGAGACGGAACTGGTGGCCTGCTACAACAAGCTGGGTCAGGTCTATTTCGTTCGAGGGGAGTTCAAGCAGGCGGAGGAATTCCTGAATCGGGCAATCGAACTGTTGGCTCAGGATACCGAAGCATCACCGCTGGCGCTGGTCAGGGCACGCGGTAATCATGCCCGTGTCAGAATTCTGCTGGGTCAGTGGGAAGAGGCGGAGCCGGTGTTGCAGGAATGTGTTGAATTCTGTCGTACCAATCAGATCAGCGTATCGCTGGTAAAAAACCTCCTCTCGCTCGGTTATGTAAAATACCTCAAAGGGAATTACCCCGCCGCCAGAGAACTCTACCAGGAAGCTCACTCGCTCATTCAGGCAGGTGATATGTATCGTGATCGTTCAATCTACCACGAGTACATGGGCGATCTAATGCTTGCCCTGGGCGATTACAACATGGCGCGTCAGCATTATGGCTATTCCCTGGAGATTGGCTACCGTATCGCTCCCAAGAGCGCGATAATCAGCCAGACTGAGCGTCGCTTAGCGGAACTGGAGTTTGACTGTCACAATTATGCTCTCGCCGCTGAGCATGCCGCCCGAGCCGAGGAGGTGGCGCAGCAGGTGGGCGAAGTAGTCGAGATTGCCGCAGCCCGGAAAATTCTGGCGGCTTTGGCAGTGCGCGAGGGTAAAGAGACCGTCGCGGTAAAGTTGTTCGATCAATCGATTGCCGCCCTGGAGTCTTGCGGCTGCCTCTCAGAGCGGGCACAGGCATTGTTTGTGGCCGGCCGCTCACTTGTCAGTTCAGCCGCCTATGGGAAGCTCGCGGCACGTCATCTTCAGGCTGCGGCCAAGCTGGCAGAGCAATTGCACGCCGACAGGCTTCTGGCTGACTGTTATTATCAGATGGGTCGCCTGGTGTTTCGGTCAGGTGATTACGATTACTCCCTGGAATGCCTGGAGCGTTGCGCGAAGGTAGCGCGCGAATCAGGCGGCGATCTGTTGCTGGAAGAGTGCCGCGTCCTGCGGTTGGCGGTGGAAGAGCGGTTGATTGATTCGGGACTCAGTTCGGACAACCACTTTACCCTTTTCAGTTCTTTCCTTAATGCCTCGGAGTATGGGCATCTGAAAAGCGGCAACCTGGAGAAGAACCTCAAGATTCTCCAGAGTCGGGTGAACGCCGACCGCGCCTTTGTACTTGCCTACGATCCCGCTGCCGGCAAGACTGAATTGCTGGCGGCTCTTGAATTTGAACAAGCCGGCCTCGAGCGGGTGATATCATCCCTGGATAACGGTCGCGGCGGTTCCATTCCCCTTGATCGTCCCCTGTTTGTCTCCACCCTTGATATCGAGCGCACGAAGATGTTCGACTACGTTACCAATGGTTCCAAACCGATTGCAACCCTGATTACCATTCCTATCGAACTGGCTGACGATGCCACCGGCATCCTCTATCTCGACCGGTTGGGACAGAACGGGAAGCCTTTCACCGCCACCGATCTGAATTTTGCTATCGCTTTTTCCGACATCATCGCCTTCAAGTCTTCAGAGGAGCAGAAACGCCGTCTGTCACGCGATAATAAGATGTTGAAGAACCAACTACAACAGGAACTGGCTTTCCCCAATATCATCACCGCCAACCGTGAGATTCTCAAAATTCTGGAGCGGGTGGCACAGGTGAAAGACTCGCCGATATCGATCCTGATTGAGGGAGAGACGGGAACCGGTAAGGATCATCTCGCCAAAGCCATTCACTACAACTCCAATCGTAAAGAGAGGCGTTTTGTTTCTGTCAATTGCGCCGCCATACCGGAAACATTGCTGGAATCGGAGCTGTTCGGCCACAAGCGGGGCGCTTACACCGGTGCGGAAAGTGACAAGATTGGCCTTTTCGAGGAGGCGGATGGTGGCACTTTCTTCCTGGATGAGATCGGCGACATGC
>JAGLUH010000383.1 GCA_023134875.1 Candidatus Zixiibacteriota bacterium | reverse complement strand
ATCGAGGGTCGATCACCGACCTCGACGTGGCGGCGATTGTCAATGCGGCCAATGAGACCTTGCTGGGTGGTGGTGGGGTTGACGGAGCGATTCATCGCACCGCCGGCCCAAAGCTGTTGGAAGAATGTCGCACGCTGGGCGGCTGTGCTACCGGCGACGCTAAGATTACCGGCGGCTATGACCTCAAGGCCAAATACGTGATTCATACAGTGGGGCCGGTCTGGGTCGACGGCAACTCCGGCGAAGCAGAATTGCTGGAGAGCTGCTACCGCACCTGTTTCGAGCTTACCGACCAGTATGACATCACCAGTATTGCTTTCCCAGCAATCAGTACCGGCGCTTTCAGCTACCCTCTGGAGGAAGCAACTCGCATTGCCATCGGCACGACCTGGCTGGCGCTTGAAGCAAACGAGTCGATTCGCAAAGTTGTCTTCGCCTGTTTCGATAAAGAGAGTTACGAGTGTTACGACCGCTTATTGCAGGAACTTGTCAGATAAGCCTGCCATAATGTCATATTTCTAAGCAAATATGACAGTTTTTGTTGACTCCAAAAGCGTGGGCACTATTTTCAGATTATGACTATCACGAAAAAGACAATAACCAAGTATATCAATAATTCAGGATATCGCCCGGTCAGAATCAGAGAACTTTCACGTAAGTTAAAAGTCAACACCCAGGAATATCGTGTTTTTCGTCGCCTGATTAAGGAATTGACTTCTGATGGCAAGTTAGCACGGCTCAAACATGGTCGTATCGGTCTATGTGAGCCGCACCTGACGGTTTCCGGCACTCTTTCGATCACACGGTCGGGGCGAGGTTTTGTCATGCCTGAAGATGATTCCCCGGAGATCGTCATACCGGATCGACTGCTTGCCGGTGCGCTGGATGGTGACACGGTCAGAGTGCGTCTCACCGGCAACTATTCCCGCAGCAAACCGACCGGCGAAATCCTCCAGGTGAAAAAGCGTACTACCAAGCAGTTGGTGGGGAGCTTCAAGTCGTCGCGCTTTGGCGATTTCGTCCGGCCTGATAATCCCCGTATCAGAGATGACATCCAGGTGACGATGCCGAAGAGCTTGCGTATCGAAGAGGGCATGAAAGTGGTGGTGCAGTTGACGCCCTGGACTGATCCCTATTCGCCCTTGCAGGGCAAGATTATCAAGGTATTGGGTCGGCCAGGTGATCCCGGTGTCGATATTCTGACAGTCATCCACCAGTATAACCTGCCGATTGAGTTTCCCGCCGCGGTATTGCGCGAAGCTGACCGGTATGCCGGCAGGATCAGTGCCGGTGAACTACAACGACGACTTGATCTGCGTCGCAAGATTATTTTTACTATCGATCCGGAAGATGCTGGCGATCATGATGATGCCATCTCCATCGAACGCACCAGAACCGGCTACCGGCTTGGTGTTCATATCGCTGATGTCTCCCACTATGTTACGGTGGGCGGTCATCTGGACAAGGAAGCTCGGAAGCGCTCTTTTTCGGCGTACCTGGTTGATCGGGTTATTCCCATGCTCCCAGAACGGCTCTCTAATAATCTTTGCTCTTTACAGGAAAAAGAAGATCGACTGACCCTTTCTGTCTTCATTGATCTTGACCATCAGGGTGACATCCTCAGCTATGATCTCACCCCAAGTGTCATCCGTTCACAGGCGAGTCTCAACTACAAACAGGTTCAGCAGTTCCTCGACAACGGTACAGGTTTTGAGAAGCAGAAACGAATCGGCGACAAGCTCAAGCTGACGGATGAAGTGGCGCGGTTGCAGCTCACGCAACGTCTCAATGCCGGCTCGCTCGACCTGGAATCGCCTGAATACAAGGTGATCCTTGATAACGGCGGTCAGGTGGTGGCCATCGAAAAAAGACAACGTCAGATGAGCAATCGCATCATTGAGGAGTTCATGCTGCTAGCCAACAAGGTGGTGGCGCGCGAATTCCTCCGAAAGAACATCCCCATCCTTTATCGTGTTCATCCGCCTCCTGATGAAACGAAGATAGCCACATTCGCCGCCTTTGCCGAAACCCTCGGTTTCAAGCCCTCATTTGGTTCACCGCCGCAGGTCAAGTTGATCTC
>JAGLUH010000382.1 GCA_023134875.1 Candidatus Zixiibacteriota bacterium | reverse complement strand
ACAATTGGAAAAGGGTATTGCAAGCCAGAGGAGCGGCATTGAAGGTCTACGTCTCAAAAAAGCTAATTCCCTTTTGACAAAAGACGCTCTCTCAGAGATGACTTTTTCAACAAGCCGCCGCGGCATGCACCTACAAATCAAACCTAACGGTAGGTTAAAACCCTTGCAGTTAGGATAACTGGCTGTCATCTTAGCAGCGTGTGCAATCATGGTGATGAACCGGTTGAGTACCCGATTGATGGTATCCTTGACCTGCACCAGTTCTCACCCAAGGATGTCAAGGAACTGGTGCCCGAATATATCAGCGCCTGCCGACAACGGGGGATCACGCAGATCAGGATCATTCATGGCAAAGGTACCGGTACACTGCGGCGCATTGTCCACTCATTGTTGGACAAGGATGAGCGTGTCCTCTCTTATCGTCTTGATTCGCACTCCGGCTCCTCCTGGGGGGCGACACTGGTAGAGTTAAGGCAGGAGTCGTAGATCGAAACCCCATTAGGCACAGCCTCTGAAAGCCTGCCGTGTACGGGACTTAAAATCGAATCAGGCAACTTGTTCACAAACGGGTCGTAGATGATGATAGTATCAAACCGGCGAAGGGTGTTGCTGATGTCCAGAATTACCACAAGTTGTCTGTTGCTCTTGCTATCGTTCTATCTTACTGCTGTTGATCTTCCGGGTGGTGTGATCGAGGGAAGGATCGACGATATGAGGACGGGTCAACCGCTGCCGCTGACCACAGTGCAAGTGACCGGCAGCGGTCGCTCAACTCTGGCCAACGAGGAAGGGCGCTTTCAGTTGCTATTGGAAGCAGGCGATTACGAACTCAAGTTTAGTCGCATCGGCTACTATTCCAAGTGGTTGCCGGTACGGGTGACTGACACTCTGATCACGTTGGAGATCGAGTTGCCGCCCGCTGTCATTGAACTGACCGATGTAGTAGTGGAATCCCGTGCCTATGATAAGGCGCAGGGGATCATTATCGAGGCGATCAAGCGTAAGCAGGAAATCCTGCGCAAACTGCATGATTATACCTTCGACGCCTACACCAGGATGGTGGTCTGGGATGATTCCAAAGAAGATTCTTCCCAGATCATGTTGATTACCGAGGCCCAATCCACTTCGTATTGGGAGTATCCCGATAGATACAAGGAGGTGCTGAGCGCGCGGCGGCAGTCAGCCAACATCAAGGGTCAATTCAACATTGTCGTTGTCGGTGGAGTGCTAAATTTCAACAAGAACAGAGTCGATCTGAACGAATGGCAGGTAGTAACACCTACCGCCGAGGACGCACTTGACTACTATGATTACTACCTGATTGATTCCACCTACATTGACAGTCAGAAAATCTATCGGCTGGAGATCGAACCCAGGAACCAGGTTGACCCTCTATTCATCGGTCACATTCAAATTGTCGATTCCACCTTTGATGTTGTCGGCGTTGATGTGGGCTTCAATGATGCCGTCTACATTCCCATAGTCAATAATCTGCGTTACCGGCAACAGTTCGCTCATTTCCAGCAGGAATACTGGATGCCGGTGGAAATCAGTTTCACTGCGAATGTCAGCTTGAACCTTCCCGGGGTGCCCTCCAGGATGTCATTCAGCCATATCGCTTCGTTGTATAGTTACCAATTTGAAGTCGGCCATCCTGCCGGCACTTTTGGTGAGTATTTGCTGGAAGTTCTCCCGCAGGCGGATGACGTTGATTCCGCGGACTGGGCGTCACGACAGACGATACCCCTGACCGAAGAGGAATTCCGGGGCTATAGTCGTCTCGACTCGCTTGAACGTGCGCCCAAACCGCTACACAAACGAGCTTTGAGAGGATTGCTTACAGCCGCCATGCTCCTGACGGCAGGTGACTATGATCTTTTCCACTTCAACCGCGTAGACGGTTCCTATCTCGGATTCGCCCTTGATCATCTCGAAATCATACCCCGAACGGAACTGTGGGTGGCTACCGGTTATGGCTTCGATTCCCGGTTGTGGCAGCACCAATATGGTTTTCGCATACGTCTCCACCGGCGGCAAAAAGTGTTCGTCGGCGCGGAGTACAGGAAGCGCATAGTCGGCCGCCATCAAGTCGGCAAACCTTGGTACAACCCCACCTTCGAGGCGCTCTTCTTCGGATATGATCCCTTCAACTACTATCGTGAGGAGGGGGCATCCCTATTTGCCGAGAGCAAGCTTATCGACCATACCAGACTGAGCCTCACCTACATGCACTACGATCAACAATCAGTTGGGGTGAATACCGACTACAGTTTCTTCGGCGGTGACAGGGAATATCGCTCCAATCCGGTGATCACCGCCGGCAGACTGCGATCAGTAGGTGCCGAGTTTGAGTATGATTCGCGCAAACTGTGGCGTAACAAGGGAAGAGATGTCAAGCTTGATGCCGCCCAATACACGATCCTTACTCTTGGCGCTGAGTATGCCCCGCCTGATTTTATCGACAATGATTTTGAGTTCCGCAAGTATTACGCTTCGTTTCATCGCCGTCAGCGTATCTTCAACCTGGGCGTTACCAGGCTCGATGTCTACGCCGGATCAGCGACCAGATATTTGCCGCCGCAATGCTACTACTCTGTCGGTTTCAACGATCCTTTTGTCATAAACACCAATGGTTTTCAAACCCTGGGCGACAATCTTTTCTATGGCAATCGCGTTTTCATGGTTCATGCGACGCATGAATTCGGCAAACGTCTTTTTCGCAGAAGCGGTTTACCTTTAATCAAGAAGCTCCCCTTTACCATAGGGATTCATGGTGGCGCTTTCTGGACGGAGTTTCGTAACCATCCCTCTCAGGTCGGCGATGCCAAACTGAAATTCGCTCGTACTCCCTATGGTGAGGTTGGTTTCAGTGTCGGCAATCTGACTCCCTTTATCTGGCCGTTGAATCTCGCTCTTTATTTCACCTGGCAGGTTTCTGATTATGACACCAATCAGTTCACCATA
>JAGLUH010000381.1 GCA_023134875.1 Candidatus Zixiibacteriota bacterium | reverse complement strand
CTTGCCAGTCAGGGAAGCGTCGGCAACCTGTAGGTCGGGTTCCCAGTAAAGTCCGCCGTAGGCGGACGGAACGCGAAACCCGACAAACGGTTACTTTTTTGTTCTTTGACATATCGAAACTATTCGTTTCGACCATATTTCTGCAACCGCCTCTTTTGGCTTTGCTCCTCGATTGAGCGCTGTTACATTACCTTCCGTAAAACTTAACGGAGGAATCTTACTGTGACAGGCAAGGAGTTGGCTCAACAGGCGCTTAACGTAATGCGGCAATCGTATTCACCTTACTCGAAGTCCAAAGTGGGTGCCGCACTGGAGGCTGACGACAAGGTCTATCTCGGCACCAATATCGAGAATCGCTCCTACGGCCTGACTGTCTGCGCCGAACGGACTGCAATCGGTAATGCCGTAACCAACGGCGCGCGCCGGTTCACGCGACTGGCGATTGCAACATCGGCCAAGGAACATATCCTCCCCTGTGGCGCTTGTTTGCAGGTACTGGCGGAGTTCTGTGATGACCTGGAGATTATCCTGGTTAATGGTGAAGGCGAAATCAAGAACTGCACGCTGGCGATGCTCTACCCGCATCCTTTTCGCTCGAAGAAATGACCGGTCGCGGCGTCGCATCTGTCATCGGTGATGCACTGGAGACTCTCAATGACTGACGATAAATCAGACAAGCAGTATCACGGCAAGAGCAAATCGGACATTGACATTGCCGCCTATATCGACCAGTCGTTGTTGAAGACCGAAATCACAGCGGCAGAGGTCAAAAAGCTCTGCCGGGATGCCGCCACGTATCACTTCAAGGCAGTATTTGTCAATCCATCTTATATCAGGCTCTGCACCGGTTTGCTCAAGGACAGCGATGTAAGAATCGGTTCCGTAGCGGGCTTCCCGCTGGGAGCGACGACAGCCGAAGTTAAGATATTTGAAGCGAAAACGGGCGAAAATGAAGGCGCCGACGAGATCGACATGGTGGCCAACATCGGCGCTGTCAAGTCAGGCGATTACCGCCGGGTCGCCGATGAGATTGCGGGCGTCAGAAAAGCGCTGTCCCACCAGACCATCCTCAAGGTAATCCTGGAGTGCTCTCTACTCAGCCGACAGGAAAAAATCGAAGCTGCCACCATTGCCGCCGATAACGGTGCTGATTTTGTCAAAACCTCAACCGGCATGTTTGGTCAGGCCACTATTGAAGATGTGGCGCTCCTGTATGAGACGGTTGGGGCCAGAATCAGCGTTAAGGCATCAGGCGGTATCAAGACCCTGCCACAGGCTCTGGCCATGATCGAAGTGGGAGCGTCACGGATCGGCACTTCATCAGGCGTACAGATAGTAAAAGCACAAAAGAACTACCGATGAAATTCCCCTATGAACTGATCGCCGCCAAGCGCGACGGCGGCGAACTTAAGGCAAACGAGATAGACCTGCTGGTGAATGAATACACCGCCGGCCGTATCAAGGACTATCAATTTGCCGCCTTCCTGATGGCAGTTTTCATTAACGGTCTCTCGGAAAAAGAAACCGCCGCTTTAACCGGCGCAATGCTCAAATCTGGTAAGACCATCACGATCAGCGGACTCGACCGACCGTTGATTGACAAACATTCCACCGGCGGTGTCGGTGACAAGTTGTCGCTAGTCATCGCGCCGCTGCTGGCGGAGTGCGGTATTGCCGTGGGAATGATCTCAGGACGCGGCCTTGGCCATACCGGCGGTACGCTGGACAAGCTGGAAGCAATCCCCGGCATGAAGGTATTCCACTCGTCGAGTGCTTTTGCCCGGCTGCTGAAGCGGCACCATTTCGCCATCACCGGTCAAACCGCCAATATCGTCCCCGCTGACAGGAAGATTTATGCACTGCGCAATGTTACCGGCACAGTGGAGTCAATTCCATTGATAGTTGCAAGCATCATGTCCAAGAAGCTGGCGCTCAAATCTGACGGCATCCTCTTCGATGTCAAAACCGGCAGCGGCGCTTTTATGAAAACTCGCGCCCGGGCGATCAAACTGGCGCAGACGCTGCTGGCTGTTTCGCGAGCGCACAACCTGCCCGCCCGTGCCATAATTACACAAATGAACCAGCCAACCGGTCGCATGATCGGCAACTTCCTGGAGATAGTCGAGACGGTGGCAGTCCTGCAAGGCGGCGGCCCGCCTGATACTATCGAGCTTGCCGTTGAACTTGCGGCGCAGATGCTGCTGGTAGCGGGGCAGAAAAGCAATCTCAAGAGTGCCCGCCGTTGCGTGAGTGCCATTCTGGAATCGGGACAGGCTTATGAGAATCTCTGCCGTTATGTTGCTGACTGCGGCGGTGCCGTGCGGGCACTGGCCCGGCCGGAACTGGTGATCAAAGGTATCCACAAAAGGATTGTCAAATCACCGGCGGACGGTTACCTTAGCCAGGTT
>JAGLUH010000380.1 GCA_023134875.1 Candidatus Zixiibacteriota bacterium | reverse complement strand
TCCCTGGATCGTGTAATCGACCGAGACAGTAACACTCGTTTCTGCGTTGAAGGGATTGGGATAGCTGCTAAGTCTGATTATCTCAGGAATAACAATCAGTTCATCCTGGTTCCCGGCAGCAACAGTGCTTTCTCCTGGAGGCCCGTAGTAGCGAAGGTAATAGGGACCAAGGAGGACATGATAACCGCAAATCACAGCAAACCTCCCACCTAGATCTCGCATTACGTGAAACCCCCAGACTTCGTATGAACTGTCCAGAATCTCTTGATGGATCCAGCTTCCTTCAGCAGTCAAGGTTGCGGAGCGCAATTCCTGACGGGTTACATTTCCCCATGCCCGTCTGTAAAAAATCGTAATATCATCCAGCGACAAAGGAATAAAGCACCGAGATCCAGCCTCATAGCTGACTACGAACTGCTCACTCCAGTGGTCGGCTCCTTCTGGCCGCTGGTAATAATATGTATGGGTTTCATTACACCCCCCACCGTCCGGATCACAGACAATTGCATCGGCAAGCAAGTGCAAATCGCCCTCGGGATCGGTCTTCATATCGATCACATGAGTTCCAAACTGCATCGAAATAACTAAGCTATCTGCCTGCCAATTGCTGCCATAGGCAGTGCCGTTGGCCCAGTGGATATCTCTATAATAATAGTCAAGCCCTGGATAGTGCTCTTCTAAGATGTGTGCCTTACCATCAGGTTCGACGGCTATGAACATATCAAGGCGCCAGGGGTGTGGCTCCTCCTGTTGCCGGTCGCCCGATATATTTCGGGTTACAAAGTCTCCAGTAGAGTTCTCGGCATAGAGAATTCGGCTTGTCCAGATATGGCTGGTGGTGTCATATTCATTTTCCGGCCAGCAGATATGAACAACTCCATTCAAGTCGATGGCAATATCCGGGTTAGCGGAGAAGAAGTAGCCGCTGTCGATTAACTCTGAATGCCAGCCATCAGAATCGCGATAATGATGATATACATAGTTTGTGTCAGATGCTATATCATTTAAAAGGATGTGTATCGTATTGTAGGTGGGGTTGAAGATCAGCCTGGAGTTACCCCAGTACTTTCCCGTTTCCAGCAAAGATTCGAAGCTGTGCCAATTGCCGTGTTTATCCCGGCAGATATAGGAAGGTCTCCTGAAGCTCTGTCCTTCACGCATGACGACATGCACATTGCCGCTCGTGTCGACACAACTGGCTTGATTACTCAAGAATGTTGAGTATAAGCTGCCCGGCACTGAATCAAACACCGCACCTTCCCACTGGGCATGAAGGGATACCGACAGCAGAACAACCGCTATCGCGGCTATCCTTAACAACAGACAAATCATTTTCCCACTCATAATCCTCGATTTCCTCAACGATAGTTCAGATTGTCACGCTCCAAGAGATCGTGACCTACAGCCATCTATTTGTGGGCGGGCTGGCCAAGAGGCCTGCCGCGCACGGACTCTCTCTGCCAAGTTAGATTTGCTTGTCCAAAAGACAAGATCAATCCCCCACCAACAAATCGTTGATTCTCCCGCCGGGAATTCTTATCTTCCCTCTGCTTGTGGAGCCTGTTCCCACATCTGTCAGACGGACAGCAACATGCATTGTCAAATGAAGTATTTATGGTTGAGACAAAACCCTTAACAGAAAGGAATCAGGTATGAGGGTGCACAAAGCTATTGCCCTGCCGTTGCTGCTGGTGATGCTGGTGGCAGCGGCCAACCTTTACGGCGCCGATGCGTCGCCGCTCCTTTCGGCAATGAAAACGGAGCTGGATCGCTCCTTTGCCGCTTTGCAGTATGCTGAAGAGGTACCGATGTACTACTTGAGCTACCACGTTACCGACACCGACAAGCTCGATCTCGCCGCCAGCTACGGGGCGCTGACCACCGACAGTCGATCTCATGATCGTATTCTTGGCATTGACTGCCGCGTCGGCGACTACCAGCTTGACAACACTCATGAGATCAGGGGGGAGTATGATTTCAGTTTCGGTGGCGGCAGCTCTCCCCGATTGCCGCTGACTGACGACGAGATAGCAATTCGCACGGTTATCTGGCATGCTACCGACAAGGCTTACAAGGATGCCCAGGAACGCTACACCAAGGTGCTGACCAATCAGCAGGTGCTGGTTGAGAAGGAGGATACTTCCGCTGATTTTTCGCAGGAAGAACCGAACACCTACCTTGGTGAGCCGATCACTGTGACCATCGACGCCGAGACCTGGAAACCGCGCCTGCGGCAATTGAGCGCCATCTTCAAGGGGTATCCCTTTGTGGAAAGGTCGTCGCTGCGCTTGAGCCGAACCAACGACAATCGTTATTTCGTCGATTCCGACGGCGCCATGATCCAGACCGGCCAGTGTTATATTCGGCTTTTTATCAGTTGCTCCGGCACCTGTGAGGACGGTATGCGCATCAACCGCTATCAGAGTTTTAGTACCGCCGTGCCGGAGAAACTTCCCGATGATGAAGTCATTAAGACGCATATCTATCGCCTGATCGAGGAACTAAAAGTGTTACTGGCGGCGCCGCTGGCGGAACCCTATACCGGCCCGGCGATCCTGGTCAATCGCGCCGCCGGTGTTTTCTTCCACGAAATCTTCGGTCATCGCATCGAAGGGCACCGGCAGAAATCGGAATACGAAGGTCAGACCTTTGCGCGCAAGGTGGGCAAATCGATCCTGCCCGATTTCATCAGCATCCACGATGATCCTACTTTATCTGAGTTTAACGGCACCTCTCTGCGAGGTCACTATCTCTACGATGATGAAGGTGTCAAGGCGACGCCGGTAACGGTGGTTGACAAGGGCATATTGAAAAACTTCCTCATGTCTCGCTCGCCGGTCGAAGGCTTCCCCCACTCGAATGCTCACGGTCGCAAACAGGCGGGACGTAGCGTCGTATCGCGCCAAGGTAATCTTATGATTAAATCAACCAATGAGTTCCCCTTTGAGACGCTCAAGGAAATGCTGCTGGAGGAATGCGAAAAAC
>JAGLUH010000038.1 GCA_023134875.1 Candidatus Zixiibacteriota bacterium | reverse complement strand
TAGACGGGGAGACAACTATCAGGTATTTCCTCGGTGAGGATGCCGTGCGGGTTGAGGCGAAGATTTATGATCTGTCCGGCGTTCAGGTGGCAACTCTGACCAGTCCCGGTATATCCGGCGGCGTTGACCACGATGATCTCGTCTGGAATTGTTCTGATGTTACGCCCGGTGTATACCGTTGTGTTCTGGAAGTTGACTTCGGCGGTCAGATTGAGATCGCCTTTACGGATATCGCCGTTATTAGATAACGGCAGACAACAAAAGGAAGAAAACAATGACTCCAAGATGCCTTGCCCTACTCACCACAGTGACGGCCGTTCTGGCCGTCAACACTGTCACCGCCGTGGAACTCAAACAGTCTCTGTTCGACCGTGAACAAAATCGGATCAAGTACCTTTCAGCTTTCCAGGCAATCGAAGAAAACACTACCCCGAACGACCCTGAGGATCTGTCCGGGTTCATAACCGGCGGCGACAAGCCCGAAGTCAAGTCGCCGGGACGGGCGTTTTTCTATTCACTGGCCGTTCCCGGGCTGGGGCAACGTTACTATGGGAGCAAGATCAAACCGTTTGTCTTCTTCTCGTTCGAGATTACCGCTTGGGTGCTGTACTTCAAATGGCACGGTCAGGGTGAGGACCTGACCCGAGACTATGAAGACTTCAACCAGGAGCACTGGCTACCGGCAAACTATGAAAGGCAGTTGCGCTGGACGTACAAGGATCAGTTGCTGGAGTATCATGAACTTGACAGCCTGGCCGATATCGATTCCGCCGGTATTGTCGGCAACGACGACATTATTAAATCTACTGAGATTACGCACCACCTACCGGACGAGATGAATCAGCAGTACTACGAGATGACCGGTAAGTACGACCAGTTCGCCTGGGGCTGGGACGACGCCACTCTTGGCGGCAAGCCTCTGGGCACCGAAGATGATACCCTGGGCAAATTCTACCAGTACGACCCCCCACCAACGACTCTGCATGCGGATAGTGTGCCGGTTTCAGCCAATCGAACTACCTACGAAGGGATGCGCCACACCGCCAACAAGCGTTTTGACAAAGCTCGCCGCATGATCTTTGCGTCGCTGGCCAACCGGTTGATCAGCGCCTTTGAGGCTTTCTTCATGGTCAAAAGACAGAATAACAAGATCAAACACGAAACCTGGGATATCTCGCGATTGAACGTGAAGCCCCGGCTGAAATCAGTATATAATTTCGGCGACACACCCTTTGTAACCTTCAGCTACAAGTTTTAGAGGTGTGCCCCGTGACCAGGTTGACATGGCTGATCCCGGCAATAGCGCTGGTACTGACCACCGGCACATCCGCCCTGGAGTTGAAACCGACACCGATACAATCCGCCCTGCAAACCCGCCTGGCCGCCGGCGCGGGAAGCCAATTCTACGCCGGTGGTGAGGACTGGGATGAAGGTGACGGACTCAAGTGGGGCGAAGGCGACGATCAGAGGAAGTCCGTCGGCAAGGCCGCCCTGTACTCAATGCTGCTTCCGGGATGGGGTGAGTATTATGTCGGACATAAGCACAAGGCCCGGGTTT
>JAGLUH010000379.1 GCA_023134875.1 Candidatus Zixiibacteriota bacterium | reverse complement strand
ACCAGAGTGGCGGGCTGTAGTAGTTCGCCGTGCGATGTTCGGAAAGGGTAGCTGCAATCTTGCTGAAGGTGAAGGTATGCACCAATTCATGCCTGATCACCCGCTTGAAATCAGCGATCGAACCGTTAAAAGGCACTACCACCCGCCCCTTGAAGAACTCGGTGAAGCCACCGACATTTTCGGGCAGCAGAGCGGGGATGACATTGGTTTGCACAAAGAAGGTGGGCGCGCTGTAGATAATCAGCGGTATCTTTTTGGCGACATGATGATTGAACTTATCGGCCAGGCAGGCATAGGATTCCTCCGCGGCAGCGGCGGCAATCTCGGCGATCTCCGTTTCTCCTTCATAGAAGTAAACTCTAAAATGTGTAGTTGTCAGTATCTTCCAGTCAAACTGAGAGTACTGCACCTTGTTCTTACCGAAGTAGAACTGACCATGCAGCGTTGCCGCTAAAAGCAGCAACAACGCGATCAAGTATATAAGCTTGCCTCTCATAATTAACCAGAAAGAGTTTGGATATATCTCTCAGCCCGTTTTAGCGAAGGTCGTTTCCGGAGACGCCCGAGCCGCAACCTGGAGAAACTGTTGACATATCGCTGCAGAACGTCATCAGTTGTTTCGCCCTTCCACTCTATAAACGTCCTGACTATCATCTCGTTCAAAGATTCATTATGTTCCGCCAGATGCTGGCGATATGTTTCCGCCCTATTCTCCAGTACCAAAGCAAGAAACGTAGCAGCGCGACTCCTGTCAAGAGTAACCAGTAGCAACAGCAGGTCGGCTCGCTTGTCGGGTCTGACGCTTGAGTGTTCAAGGAACTGCTTGAATTGCTACGCAGTTAAGGTCGCAACTCAGCAACTCAGCTTTAGTACGAGATCGAATGGTCTTCTCCATATTTATGAAGATCGACCGGCTTTGTACATTTCTTCAACCCAGGGAAATCGTCAAGCGGCCGCTCTGCTCGCTGTCATTGAAAAGCTTGATTCAATTCGCAGGGCACCAACCCATAAAGAAAAGCCCGGACGATATACATCCGGGCTTTGATTGACTTGATGGCTCTGTGAACTTACGGTTCCACCGGCGGTGGACCGCCGCCGAAAATGTAGGCAATCATATAAATAACATCGGCAATTGAGATCGATCCGTCGCCATCGGCATCACCTGATTGCCAGGGATCAGGTAAGGGGCCGCCGGCGAAAACATAGTTGATTAGGTAGACCACATCGGCAATGTTCACCAGGCTGTTACCATCAGCATCGCCCGCCACATAAGACGGCTCAAACTGCATTTGTATCGCCGCCCAGGTGTCGATAATACCCCAACCGTAAGTGCTGTTGGGAAAGAGAGTGTTATCAGCAGTCAACATCAATGCTTCCCGTACCTGCATGTTAGTCCAGGCAGGCTGGGCGCTCATAACGATAGCGGCCGCGCCGGCTACCAGCGGACAGGAAAACGACGTGCCACTGCCGTAAGGGCTGAAGCTGCCGTCGTTATCGGAAGTCGCCCGGTGGACGTTGTAACCGCGTGCGCAGACCTCCGGCTTGATTCTGCCATCGTATGTCGGCCCACGTGAGGAGAAGTACGTGATAGTGCCATAGGAATCGACCGCGCCTACCGCCAGGATACTATCAGCGTCTGCGGGAGCTCCTATAGTGGAAGCGCCAGGGCCACCATTGCCGGCTGAATTGCAGACAAGGATACCATTGGCGGCAGCGATATCGGCAGCCACCGTAGTCACACAGGTGTTGCCGTCATAATCGGATGCCGTGTACCAGTCGGTGTAGCTCAGCGACGAGGTGATAATATCGGCGCCGATTGAATCCACCCATTCTGAGGCCGCTACCCAGTTGTCTTCTTCGATTGGCGTCTCACCGCGGACATCCTCGGTTTTGCAGAGAATAAAGGAAGCGCCGAAACCGGGGCCATAATGGACACCGGCAGACGCGCCGCCGCAGATCGACCAGGTGGAGGTGCCGTGATTCCAGGCCGACGACAAGTCTTCTGCTTCGTTGGCGACGTCGCCGTCACCGAAGACGAAATCCCATTCCGCCAGTACGCGACCTTCGGCATAAGCCTGAGCGAAAGCGTTATGCGATTTTCGGAAACCGGTATCAAATACGGAGATAATTACGCCCTGGCCGGTATATCCTTGAATCATGACAGATCGGCACATTGATCTGATTCAATTGAGCGTAGGAACCGCCGTAGGACAATGAATACGCGTCCAGGCTGTTTTCCGGAATCGGTCTCTTTTTCGATTCCGACATCGGATTATAGTCTTTCTTGTATAGGGCTACCGGTTCAATCTTCTGTACGCAGGGAAGGACGCCGATTTGATCTATCTGGTCAATTTTGACCTCGAAAGAAGCCGCATTAAGCCATTTCGAGACGTGTCGGAAATTTGCGCCGGTATTCTCAACCTGGGCGACATAATTGGCGCTGACAGGAAGATCGGTGAATTTGATCTCCGTCACACCATGCTTAGCGCGGCGGGCGCGAGCACGGGCGGAGAGCTTCTGCGTTGCAGTTTCCTGTGCCGCCTGCATCTGCCGCGCGGTGAAAATCTCCTTATCGGTAAAATAGACCCAGATTTTCACCTTGCCATCCTGCTGGTGCTGGGCCAGGTAGAAGCGAACCGCCTGGCTGGCAGCCACCGCTTGTTTCGGTTTTACCCAGGATTCACCGCTTGCCGCCATGTCGGGCTGCGCGACAGAAGTGGAAAACAGAAAAAGGAGAAAAATGGTCATCAGTTTGCTCGTATTACTCATCTGACACCTCATGCTTATCGAGAAAGTTGTCTGCAGTATTTCTCACCTACTAACATAACCGCTGCTTGTCACTTTGTCAACTGCTATTTCCTCTACTGATAACCACTTATAACTCCAGGCCTGGTTGCCGGAGGTCGCCATTCCTTCTTAGTAGGACGTTTCCGGCATGGTCGAAGCCTTTATAGATACGATATATCCCTACCAGAGATATCGGCAGAGGTTGACCTGCTGAGTATGGCGCTTATCCCATATCTTAGTGAAACAGGCGGTCATTTTTGCCGCCGCCGTCGTAGACTGTCCAAGAAATAGCGACTCAACCTCTGTTAGAGCAACAAGTTGGCATTTTGTTTCAACTTGGCAACATGCTTGCAAGATAACGAAACAGTTATGTTTGCAGAAAAGGAGAACTTAAGATGACATCGAGATTATCATCGGTGCGCGGCATTTCGCTGATGGAGATGATGATTGCAGTAGTGATTATCGGTATCATGGCGGCGATGGCGGCACCCAGTTTTGAAGGTGCCATTAAGCAGATGAAATTCAAGGGTGCGGGACGGGAAATCCTGAGTCGATTTCGGCTGGCGCGCGCCGCGGCAGTTACCCTTCAGGAGCCGCATGGTATCTACATCGACAGCGATACCAGGGAACTCGTCTTTTTCGTGGATAAGGCCAACCTGAGCCAGCAGCAGTTCGACCTGTCGGGCGACTCCGTTGTCCAGCGCGACTCGATTGCCGCCCCCATTGAATCAATATATTCCTGTTTTCCCAATCAGACGGTCGTTTTCTTTCCTGACGGTACCGCTTCCTCGTCGGGAGATGTTTACATCCACTATTGGGAAGAGGAGCAATACTACGCCTTCTCAGTATGGGTGACGGCCGCCACCGGACGCGCCAAGCTGGAAGTCTACGATTATTATTAGACCGCTCAGCCTCTATCATTAGGCGGTCAGCTTGCCCTTTGTTATCGCTGTCCGTCTTTTTTTCTCCTTTGTGCTAATCTTCCGCCTGTCCTGAGACGATAATAAAACAGACATAAGCGGCTTTACCGAAACAAGTATGGAGAAGACGCTATAATCTTTCTCCCTCTGTTGGTGAAGCGGGTCAATTCTTAAACATGGGTTGATTATGCTGTTTGGACAACGTAGCAAGACAACACTGGCGCTTGACATCGGCGCCTCGTCGATTAAGTGCGTGAAGCTGGAGAACCGCGGCAGCACCTACGCGCTCAGGGCGATGGAGATGCGCGACTTGCCGCCAGAGGCGATTGTCGGGCATGAAATCAAAGACCGCGATACCGTCATCTTTAATGTTCAGTCGGCGGTGGAGATGTGCGACCCGCGCGCCCGGGACGTAGTGGTCTCGGTCTCGGGTCATGCCGTGATCGCCGACAAAATTACCATCGACCGAAAAACGGGCGTGGAGACGGAACAGGCGATCCTGTTTGAGGCGGAACAGCGGGCGCCTTACGACCTCGAAGATGTCGCTATGGATTATCACATTATCGACATTGATGAAGACAGCCACAAGATGGATGTGCTGCTGGTGGCGGCGCGCAAAGACTACCTGAATAGTTACCTCGATCTCTTGCTCGACGCCAATCTCAGGCCGGTAATCGTTGATACCGACGCGTTCGCTGTTCTGAACGCCTACGAAATCAATTATGACATTAATCCGGAACGAATCACCGCCCTGGTTAATATCGGCTACGACAACTCCAACGTCGTTTTTATCAAGGACGGTCATTTCCATTCCACTCGTGATGTGGCCGTCGGCGGCAGGATTATTCTCGACACGATCCGGAAAGAGTTCCGGCTCAACCAGGAACTGGCAACTAAAACGATCAAGGGAGAAATGGAATCATCCATCGATCAGGACATGCTGAAGGCAACAATTATTGCCGCGGCGGAAGAACTGCTCTCCGGGCTAGAGGTGGGATTCTCCTATTTCCGTTCCCTGGCGCAGATCGACAAAATTGACTGGGTGGTGCTTTCCGGCGGCGGTGCCCTGATTCCCTACCTGCCGGAATTCCTGCAAGCGAAGCTGAATATCCCTGTCGAGATCGCCAATCCCCTGCGCAATATTGAATATGATCCCGATATGTTTACCTCCGTTCAGCCGGAACGGATCGCACCCTTGCTGGCGGTATCCATCGGTCTGGCAACGAGGAAGGTGTAAGCGTTATGATAGAGATAAATCTTCTTCCCCGAGAATACCGGCAGCGACGCACTTCCTTTTCATTCGACAAAAAGATGCTCTATATTGGCGCGGCGCTGGTTATGTTTATTGCCGTTCTCGGCGCCACTACTATCTATCAGAAACATGAGATCGCCAGGATAGATAACCTGATTGACAAGGCACGCATCGAGGAGACTCGCTACCGCAAGGACCTTGATCTTATCGATGGTCTCACTGAAGTCAAAGAGAAAATTCTGCAACGGCTTGATGCGGTGGACAAGCTCGATCAGCGTCGTGATTTCTATGTCAGTCTACTTGAGGATATCAATCGTCGTGTCCCTGAATTTCTCTGGATGAGCAGCTTTACCGAAATCCCACCACCGCCGCCGCCTGACAACCCAAAGAAAGAGAAAAAAGAGAAGAAGGCTGATGCCACTATCGCAGCAGCGCCGGCGGCAACCGTCGGCAGCGCCAGAATTGAAGGTTACGCCTTCAATCTGAACGCAATCGCCACCTTCATGATCGCCATGATGAAATCCGATTATTTCGACAATATTCGCCTCGGCCATACCATCCGGGAACGTATCGCCGATACCAGAGCCTATAATTTCGCCATCACTTGTGATCTCAATTATGACGCTGCCGACGTTTATGATGAGCTGGAAGACCTGGGCGATCAGGAATTCAACCTGAGTGCGGTGAATGAGACAAATGATTAGTCTGTCCTGGCAGGGGAGAGCCGGAGGAGCAAATGGATCTTAAGGACCCGAAGACACAAAAGATACTGTTGGCCAGCCTGGGAGCGCTGCTGCTGATATATTTCTGGCATTCGAAAGTTTACCAGCCGAACGACCAGAACCTGCAGATGAAGCTGGCCAGTTATGAGCGTCTGGCGGCCGATCTCAAGACGATTGAATTAAAGGCGAAATCGCTGGAGGGTCTGCGCAAGGAATACGACAAGCTGCTGACACGTTACCAGTCCATTGAAGAACTGCTGCCGGAAAACGACCAGGTGCCCGATTTTCTCATGCAGATGCATATGGCGTCACTAACCAGCCAATCACAGATTACCGAGATCTCGCCTCAGGTGGCCAGTGGTGAAGCCTTCTACAACTCTTCGCAGTACGCCATTCATTTCTATGGAACCTATCATGAACTGGGACGGTTCCTGGCGGCGGTCGCCAATTTCCCCTTTATCACCAATGTCTCTGAGTTGAGACTGACCGGACTGCCCGCCGCTGAGATACTGGGAGAAGGTGGTAGAAACCTGGCGGGAGAGTTCGATCGGCAGACTTTGGAAGCCAATTTCTACCTTTCCACCTACTATGTGAAACCGGAGGAGAAGCTGCAGGGTGTCCAGCTATAGCAGCATTACAGGAGCATGAAAATGAAACGCTTCCTATACATAACTATACTGTTAACCGTTTTCTCCTGGCTGAGTGCGTCGGCGTCGGTACATGTCACCAATCTCTACCTGGAAAAGACATCGCAGTTCACTCAGTTCGTAATTGAGTGTGATCAGGATTTCGAGTATCACCATCTGATTGTCGAAAAGAGTGCTGACAGACCTTTGCGCATTGTTGTTGATATCTTCGATGCCCTTCATAGCCTACCGAAATACAATTTCGGCGATCTTCCCAAAAGCTCGATCAAACAGATTCGCACCAGCCAGTTCTCGGTTGATCCGACGAAGACAGTACGAGTGGTGCTGGATGTTGCCGGCACCCTCACCTATAAAGTGAACAAGAAGGAAAATATCCTGACGCTTTTCATCAATACGCCGAACGATCAGGATTTTCCCCGTTGGACAGCGGCACCGGTCAAGAGTAATGCCCCCCTTCTGGCCAGACAGGAGAAACCACTGGCAGTACCGGCGCAGCCCGGCAACGAAGCGAATACTCCACCAGTCGATTATGGTGAACCAGGTAAGGAGAATTTGCAACTCAGCGGGCAGCCGATTGCAGTAAAGGAAGAACCGGCACCGGCAAAACCATTCTCTGTTGTCGAACCGGAAACCTCTAAACCGACAGAATTGAGAACTGCCGATATCACTACTGAGGAACTGAAAGCCTTTGCGGCGGTATTCTCCGGTGTTGCCGAGCAGCCTCCTCCCCGTCCGGAGCGCAAGACAGAGCAGGCGGAATCGGTTGCTACTAGTCGTTCCTCTCCACTGAAGACAGCAGCGGAGTCGGTCAAAGTCGGGAGTGAGCTTCCTTCCGCTCTGCCGCTTGCCCCCCGGCATATTGATTCGGCCGAATCGCAGCCGGACGTGCCGCAGCAGGGAATGCCCGTCAGTGACAGCGTCCTCAAGCCGCCTAAATCGGAGAAGACTCCTTTTCCCGAGATCAGGATAAACAAGAGACCGAAGCTGGTTGAGCGTGAACCGATCGATGAGGCTGTTGACAAAACGGCAGTGACGACTCCGCCGCCTGAGGCGCCGAAGACAAAAAGCGAGATCGTAAGGCAGAAGTACCTGGCTAAGAAGAGGCAGGAAGATAAGGTGAAGAGCGATGAAACCGCGTTACCGGAGCGCGTTCCGGACGCGGTGGACAAGATAAGAGAGAAGTACCGGCGCGGCATCAAGTTCGTCAGGGATGATCAGGACGAACAGCGCTTAGCGGAAGCGGAGAGTCGCGACGCCGCAGATGCGGATCAGTTGTCACGGGAGCTATACGACGAGTACATCCCTCAACGTGAGATTGTTATTTACGCCACTGACGGTTGCCGCGATCCCTTCTTTCCCCTGATTCAGGATGCAGCGCTGGCGAGCGAAAAGAGCAGGCTTCCCGATGTGGAAAGCCTGCGACT
>JAGLUH010000378.1 GCA_023134875.1 Candidatus Zixiibacteriota bacterium | reverse complement strand
TGATCAGGCTCACTGCCATCAGGTAAACCAACTCGACATTCGTGTGCTGGTGATCGATAACTCTGAAGGGGAAACCAGCCTCGAGAAGATCAATCTGTCTGAGCCGCAGGCAGCGACACAGCTTGATTCGCAGCAGGAGACAACCCTGATCTTCACTTCCGGCAGCGGCGGCAAACCGAAAGGCGTCATCTTGAGCTACGCCAACCATTATTTCAACGCTCTCGGCTCGAATGAGAATATCAGGCTGCAAGCAGGTGACTGCTGGCTGTTGTCGCTGCCCCTCTATCATGTCGGCGGTTTGTCGATTCTCTATCGCTCGATGTTGGCGGGAACAACAGTATATATAACTGCCGGTTTTACTGCCGACGAGACAAATCGCCTGATCGACAGGGGCGCAGTGACTCATTTGTCACTGGTGCCGACACAGCTTCACAGGTTGCTTGAATCTCGACGAACTGAAGCAATTCCTCTTACACTCAAGGTGATCCTGCTGGGTGGTGCGCCGGCACCGCAAGGATTGATAGAAAAGATCAAGAAGTTATCGCTGCCGGTGCTGATGACCTATGGCATGACTGAAACAGCCTCGCAAGTAACTACTATGTCGCTGGATGATTCACCGAAAAGGCTTACGACTGTTGGTCGGTCTCTCAAGTATCGGCAGGTACATATCATTGATAAAAGTAATCGCGAACTTCCAACTAACAGTATTGGTGAAATCGCGGTAAGCGGCGAGGTCTTAGGCCTTAGTTACCTTGATGGGCAGCTGACAAGTGATAATGAAAGCGATTGGTTTCGTACCGGCGATCTCGGTTACCTTGATGATGATGGTTACCTGGTCGTGAAAGGCAGGATAGATGATATGTTCATCTCCGGCGGTGAGAACGTCCATCCTGCTGAGATCATCAGCGTAGCGGAGGCATATCCATCTGTCAATGCCGCTGCCGTGATCGCTATTACGAATCAAACCTGGGGGCAGCGTCCGCTGCTGTTCATTGAGACAGCAAAACCGGAACAGTTTGACAAGAAAGCGTTGCTTGACTTTCTGCAACGTCGTCTGGCAAGGCTGAAGGTGCCGGATGACATCATTGCCTTGACAGAACTGCCGCGTACCGCTATTGGTAAAATCGACCGGGCAGCCCTGCGTGAGTATCACCGTAAAATCAGGGAAGAAGAAGATAACTAAGGGGCGTCGCGGAACAGTGTCAGGGCGTTACGGAGCTTGTCAGGGAGCTTGATTTTCTGCCCTCTCTTTTTGTCGACGGCGACATGAACGGTTTTCGCTTCTCCCGCCAACTCACCGGCAGAGTTGAATAACTGGTAGGCGAGAGTAAAGGAGGAGTCGCTGATCTTCGCCACCGTCAGGATGATTTCGACCTGTTCGCCGACTTCCAGCTTAGCCAGATAATCAGACTCAACATGAACGATCGGCAGCAGGAAAGGTTCCTGCCTGATCACCTGAGGCAAAGGAAAACCGATCCGCTCCAGGAATAACTCGTAAAGATCGTGAGCGTAAACCAACTGATTGGCAAAGAATAGCAAACCGGCGGCGTCGGTGTCTCTTAATTTAATTATGATCTTCTGACTGATTTGTGTCATAGCTACAGGCTCCCTGGTTGAAAGACCAAGATAGTCCCTGGTACTCCACTCACCAAGGGAAAAACATTATCTCTCGGCGATAGAAAGGTGATGGTGAATATGAATTGTCTTTATCAGCCTGTTCAATTAGCTTGATTCCCATAAGCAAGGAGGAGAAATGCGCGTCGCGATCCTATTGGTTGCTTGTCTGCTGATCACTGTGCTTACAGCAACCACAATTGGCGGTGATCTCTTGGATGAGGCGCTGAGCCTGGTGGGCAAGAGCAGGGCTGATCTCGGCTATCATCCCAAGGGATACTGGAACCGCTATCCTTACCAGATTCCCTATAAGCTGCCTGCCTTTGATGATCTTTTCGCCGAACCGCTCAAGGTATATGATTACAGCTACTCGATGAAAGCCGCTGTCGAGCACTATCTGGCGGATTCCGCTTTTTGGGCTCCCGGCAACAGCGCCCTCTACCAGTTGAGCTATCACCTGGCCTGGGAGCGTAAAGTGGGTGGTTTTCGCAATTATTCAGCTAACCTGATCGACAGTATCGAATCAGAGACTCCTCTTCTTACAGTCATAGAACAGATCTATCTTAAAAGTGGAGTTGATCTCGAGTATCGCACCTTCGGCAACAAAGCGGACTGGCCCAATCTAAAAGAGAAACTTGACACCCTTATCCGCAATCTTGATCCCCGAATCGAGATGGTGCTTGCCGTCTGGCTGGCGAATCTTCTCGACGCCCATAAGTATCATGAGTTTGCCTTTCGCAATGTGCCGCTCCGGATCATCCACGAGCTCCATCAGATCGATGATCTCGATGCCACTCAGGGTGACGGACAAAAGTACTATCCCCAGTTCGATGATTGCGCCCGACTGCTTGACTGGCAGTCACTGGTCTATGCGTCGTTCAAGACGATTGCCGCTACCGATATCGCCGCCAAAAAGCTCTCCCGACTGGTGGAGAAAGGCAGGGATATCTCATTTGATTTCGACACGCCCCTGGGCAGCATAGTTATCAATGGCGCCGGTGACGATCAAGTTGCTGCTCAAGATTACCTGTTAGTCTGTGACTTCGGTGGCAACGATCATTATTTGGCGGGTGGCGGTTCCTCTGCCACTCAGCCGTTGTCAGTGCTGGTTGATCTAAGCGGCGATGACATCTACGGCGATGAGAACAGCGCCCGCCGATTCGGTTGCGGTATATGCGGCATCGGTGTCTGTCTCGATCTATCAGGTAATGATAAATACATCGCCGACCGGCTGAGCTTTGGTGTCGGAATCTTCGGCACCGGTCTGCTGGCTGATTTTGCCGGTCGGGATGATTACCGGATGTGCGTCTCCGGCCAGGGTTGCGGTTATTTCGGGGTCGGTATGCTCTTTGATGTCGCCGGTGACGATCACTATTACTTAGCAGGCGATGGACAAGGCGCCGGTGGCATTGGCGGCGGTATCGGTATTCTCGCCGACTATGCCGGTAATGACAACTACACGGCCGAACCGTTTGCGGATGTTTTCAACCGGGGTGACTATCATTCCGGTCACAAGATCAATGCCAATAGCGCGCAGGGTTGGGGTGGCGGCCGTCGCGGTGACGGTGCCGACGGTCATAGCTGGGCCGGTGGTCTGGGGGTGTTGATCGACTGCTTCGGCGATGACGAATACTACTCCGGCAACTTCAGCCTGGGCTGCGGTTACTGGTTCGGGATCGGTATCGTCTTCGATGTCAACGGTAACGATTTTTACAGGAGCTGCTACTTCACCCAGGCGTCAGGCGCGCATTTCTGTATCGGCGCGATCTTCGATGAAACCGGCGACGATCGCCACGAACTGTTTGAAACCGCCGGCGCCGGACTCTCTTTCGGCTGGGATTTTTCGGTCAACTTCTTGATTGACTGGGAGGGTAACGACATCTACTCCGCGAAAATCATCTCGATTGCTTTATCAGACATCAGATCAAATGCCTTCCTGTTTGATTTCGGCGGTGACGATCTCTACCAGCTTAGAGCCGGTACCGCCGGCATGGGCGAGGCGGACTTTCGGGAGTCGTATCGGACACAGCCGCCAATCACGCCCTTTCCCAGCTATGCCCAATCGTATGGTATCCTGATCGATGTCGGCGGTGTTGACCAGTATCTCGACTATGTCGATTCAACGCGATCAACGCAGCCGCGAGCCGGTTGCGGCAATAACACCATCTGGCTGCGTCCGGCACGTGGCCATGAGCATTTCGGTTACAACAACTACGGTATCGGCATCGACTGCGACAGCGGACAAGTTGATGATTTCTTTGTTCACCAGAAAAACAAACAGGAGTAGCCTATTCAGCGCCGTCGGGAACCCCGAGGCTGTGACAAAAGAGATCGGGAATGGGGTCGGTAGATTAGCGTTTCATGCTGTAGGGGCACGCTGCCGCGTGCCCATTGGGTACGCCACGGCGTACCCCTACGAGTTGAATCCAATCACTTCACTTTTGGAGGTTGAAAGTATAGTTGTTGCCGCAAGTCAAGCGGCCTGCCCGCTTGGCTACTTCCTTGAACCATTCGGACTAATAGCCTGCGGCGTAGCCGTTGCCTCGTCGGTCGGAAGCGCCGACATAGCTGCCGTCCGGCTGGATCACTATCACTTGAAGATCACCATAATCTGAGCGCTGCTGCAAGTTGTGACCCATATCAGTCAGGACACGAATCTGAGTCGTGTCAAAGGCGCCTTTTTCATAATAAAGCTTGTCGGGCAACCACTGATGGTGATAGTGCGGCAGGTTGATCGCCGAGTCAAGGCTCATGCCGAAACCGAAGAAGTTGAGAATGGTTGCTGTCACGCTGGTGATAATCTTGGAACCGCCCGGAGTGCCGACGATCATAGTCGGGCGATCGTTGTAGAAAACGATTGTCGGCGACATCGACGACAGCATTCGTTTGCCCGGCGCAATTGCGTTCGCCTCACCACCGATGAGACCGAATTGATTCGGCATACCCGGCTTGATTGAGAAATCATCCATCTCATTGTTCATAAAGAAACCGAGACCATTCACCACCTGCTTGCAGCCAAAATTGGAATTGATCGTATAGGTGAGACTGACAATGTTGCCGGCGGAATCAATCACGCAATAGTGAGTAGTCGATTCCGATTCCTTCACTTCAAGACCGGCGCCGACCCTGATCGATGGCAGCGCTTGTGTTGTATCAATCTGCCGCGAACGGGTGTAGAGGTAATCCTGTGACAGCAGCAACTCGGTAGGATTGTAGGCGAAATCGGGATCACCCAAATAGACCGAGCGATCAGCGTAGGCGAGACGGCACGACTCGGTGAGAAGATGGATATACCAGGGATCGGTCGGCTGGCGGCCGCTAATCTCAAAGTTGGCGAGGATACCGAAAATTTCGCCCATGATGACGCCCCCCGACGAAGGTGGAGAGATCGAGTAGATTGTCAAACGGGAGTAGTCAAACTGAATCGGTTCCCGCCAGACGGCTTGATAACTGGCGAGATTAAATTCATCGATCAGCCCACCATGTTTGCTCATCTCAGTGGCGAGTCGTCCGGCTGTCTCACCTGAGTAGAATCCGGCTTTACCTTTTTCAGCTATGAGTTTTAGTACTCGTGCCAGGTCGGCCTGTATCAGTGTATCGCCGCCGGTGAATGGTTGACCATCCTGTAGGAAGTATTTCCTGGTTGATGCGAACTGCGCAAAACTTTCAGCGTAGTTAGCAAACCGTGCCGCCAGGGCACTATCGACGATAAAACCACTCTCGGCCAGATCAATTGCCGGCTGCATGATTTCAGTTCGTGGCAAGGAGCCGAAGCAATTCAGTATTTCCAGTAAACCGGCGACAGTGCCCGGTGTGCCGGAGGCGAGAAAACCCTTAGTGGAAAGCTGGTCGATTGCCTCGCCGTCGTTATCGAGATACATATCGCGGCTGGCGCGATGGGGAGCGGTTTCCCGGAAGTCAAGGGCGTAGACCTTGCTTGAATCAACGACGTATATCAGCGCGAAACCGCCGCCGCCGATGTTGCCCGCCTGCGGATGAGTAACGGCCAGAACAAAACCAACCGTCACGGCGGCATCAAAAGCATTGCCACCTTTTTTGAGGATGTCCAGACCTGCTTGAGTAGCCAGCGAATCAGCCGACGTCACCATGCCGCCGCGATACCCGGGCGCATATCCAGGTTGCGGTGGAGCACAGGACCACAGCATGCCCCCCACGATCACTGTCAGGGCGCCGACTAGTTGTCGGAAAGACATCTACAGCAGCGTCTCAGTTTGCCATTTCAGGGTCTCGTCAGCGAAAGGAGAATAACCGACGTGCCTGTAGCGAATGACGCCATCCTTATCGATAACAAACAGCGTGGGAATACCCGAGATCTGGTATTGCTTGGCGAGCTCTTCATCGCCAAAAAGGATATTGAAACTATAGCCATAATTATCCAGAAATGGTCGAACCCTGCTGGTGTCCCTTTCCCAGACATTGACGGAGAAGAACTCAACACCGTCCGGTTTCTGATCGATAAATTCATGCAGCAGCGGCATACCTATAAGGCAGGGAGCACACCAGGTCGCCCAGAAATCGAGCACCACCACCTTGCCTTGCAGGTCAGCGAGCGAGACCGTTCGCCCATCGAGATTGACCAGTGAAAACTGAGGCGCCTTGAGATCAAGCTTCTTCGCCAAAGCCATTTCCTTACGCTCCTCGACTCCTTCAATCCGTTCTGCCATTCGTGTCTGCCGTTGCTGTTCGAGATTCTCCTTTAATTGAACCACAACGTCGATGTAACCATCCAGAGACCTGATCGATTCCAGCGTCGGACTCTTGGTTAAACGGCGATAATCGGCAAAACCCTGGGCGACAGCACGGCTGACGTAGGTTAAAGCAGAGTCAGGTTCGCCCAGCGACAGATAGGTCCTGGCCAACTCGAAAGTGGCTTCAACGGTATCTCGCGCCAGCTCGACCATCTGGTGACGGTATTTGAGAGCATCCTGCCAACGCTCCGCTTCCTCATACAGCTCAATCAGATCGCTGCGGACACGCGAATGATCCGGATTAGCCCTGGCAAAGCCGATCAGTTCTCTTTCCGCTCCATTCAGGTCGCCTTTCTCTTTCAAGATCATCGCCTTGAACGATACCGGTACGTATTCAGCCGGCGTAGTAATTGCCATACCCTCCGCCGCCCAGAGGGCGTCAGCATAATTGTCCTGAGCCAGGTAGATGTTCGCCAACTGCCGGTGAGTACGTGGGAAGGAACTGTCGATCTTAAGACATTTATGGTATTCAGCGACAGCCGCCGCCGTGTCGGGAGGAGAAGCGGTCAGATAACTATAGGCCATGCCGAAGTGTCCGAAGAAGAAGTTGGAATCAAGTTCGATTGCCCGGGTGAACATCGGCATCGCGCTATCACCTGTCAGCGCCCGCCCATAGAGATAGGCATACATTGCCGAGGTAGGATTCTCTGCCTGAAGCTCTCGGTAGTATTCGATTTTTTCATCACCACGATCGAAACCATCAAAGAGGTCCTGCAGCTCCCGATGAAGCGGAGTTGAGTTAGGATTTGCTTTCAGAAAATGCTGGTATATGCTCAGGAAATCCTCGAACTTGAATTCCTCGGTGACAGCGGCATAGGTTTCCACCGAATCGTTGAGCGCCGTCAACTCCGCAGGTTCCGTATAGAGATTGGCTATCGGCTGCCGCTGTTTGCCGCATGACAACAACACCAGGCTGATTAACAGGGGCAAAAGGTAGTGTTTCATCCTTCCTCCAAGTTGCATGAAGGTTTCCACTTGACGTCCGGCAGGCGTAGAGCCACCCGAAATCGGTAATATCAGAGCGCCAATATCTGGAATGGCTGCTGGTTTGGCAAGTCAATTTGACGGCGCTATCTTAACGTCAAGAAGAGATAAAAACAGTATCGAATTCGTGGGCAGGCAGATCAGAAGCCCTGCCGCGCACGGCGTTAGATCATGTCGAAAACACAATGAAATAGGTCGGGTTCCCAAGTCGTCCGGCCAGTCAAAGGCCTGGCTCTGACAGGCAGTTGCCGGATGACTACGAAACCCGACCTGCAAAGTGTCAATAAGACAGTTACCCCGCCAGCTTTAGAACCGGAACCCCAGAGAGAAGCGATGTACCGAGGAGAGGCGCCCGAAATCAGCCCAGGCATAGTTAAGGGCCAGGTCGGTGGCCTCCCAGACAGCCAGGTTGATACCGCCGCCGAGTGTCAAATTCTCTTCAGCACAATTGAATTTCCAACCGCCCCTCAGGAAGAATGTCTCGCCCAAGGCCAGTTCCGTGCCGATGGCACCCTGTTGCTCGTTATCGGTAGGGTCACGAGTTTCCAGAACCAGAGTCATGCGGGTATCTTCGGAATACTGAATATCATAGGCGACGCCGATGCGAAACATCAGCGGCAGGTCATAGGAATCAACCGACAGCACCCCTTGAGCCGGATCGTAGCTTTCGTTATTAGGGGCGGGATTGTAGTTGAAGTTCAACTCCGGTCCGGTAAAACTCATTTCCGGACCCAGGTTAGAGATGCTCATACCGATACGGAGGCTCTTGTAACCGGTATAGAGCAACGTGCCGAAATCGAAGGCGATTCCGGACGCTCTCTCCTCCGATATCTTCTCCGTGATATACTTGGCGTTGACACCCACGCTGAAGAAATCGGTCAGGCGCCTGGCATAGCCGGCAGCGATAGCATAGCTGGAGGCGGAGTAATACTCACCGGTGCCGTTGGGCTGCTCGGTGGTGGTAACTTCGATATCTCCGGAGCTGAGCGCTGTCACGGAGACACCGATACTACCGAAACCGGTCGGCTTCGCAAAGCTGAAGTAATTGAGATTGACGCCGTCAATCCATTGAATGTTCGTGAACTCAAGATGTGACTTGTCCAGTGCACCTAGTGCCGCCGGATTGAAATACATGGCGTAGCCGTCGCTGACCGCTGCTACTGCCGCATCACCCAGAGCGGTATACCTGGCGCCGACTCCCAGTTTCAGGAACTGGGCGCCTGAGGTTCCCACCTTGGAAAAGGAATCTCCGGCATAGAGACCGGGCGTCAGCAGCAAAATCGCCCCCAGGATTAAAACCAGGTTTCTTGTCGCCTTCATGCTGTTCTCCTTGACTCTCACCTATTTGATAACTGCAAACTTGCCAATTTTTTGCCCTGCCGGCGAATCGACATAATAGAAATAAAGCCCCGGCGCGATGGCCTGATCGTTAACCGAGAGCATATCCCAGACCAGGGTACCGCTGTTGCTGTGCTTGAGCGTCTGCACCAGGTCGCCAGCCAGCGTGTATATCCGCACCGTCGCCTCCTCGGGCAGGTGGATAAACTCCAGCCGTCTCCGTCCCTGTGTATTCTCCCACTCAGCGCGCCCGAGATAGGGATTAGGCACCACCCTGATATTGTCAAGCTGCTCGGCGGCCAGTGTGGCGTCGACGCCCGGCACCTTGAACAGGAACTTGTCACCGGCACCATTCACCGGCGCGCCACCAATTTCAAAGATATCGCCTGTGGCATAGGCGGTGTCATCCTCGGCAAAGCGGAAAATCCAGGCGTCATAATAAGGATAGGCCTCCGGATGCGGCATACCGTCGTAAGGGAAATCGAGGATGACAACATAATCATACTTGCGGGGGTCGAAGTACACCTCTTCGGGATCCAAGTGATAGATTTCAGCGATAACCTGCTGGTTGGTGGTAACATTCCAGACCTCGAAAGGGAGATCAATTGGCGTTACATCATCCCAGAAGGAGTAGCCTTGCGAGCCGGCTGCCGTGAACCGCAACTGGTAAGTCGAGCGAAAATGAATATCCCCACCGCGCGGCAAACCGAAGACATCACCGACCGGCCCGACGAACTGCGCCATGTGCAGGGTGGTATCGCCGCCGGCGCCAAATTCAATCTGATGCGTGTACACCGGTTCGCGCTCACCGTTCTTGACGATAATCCTGATACCATCCGCCACAGGAGTCGTTGCCACATCACCGCTCTGATCCAACTGGTCGGTAACCAGGGTGTCTCCGGTTGTCTGATTAAGAAGGAACCAGGAGGTATAATAATCTGTCTCCACGAAACCGATTTCGTAATCATTGCCGGTTAGCAATGACTCGTCGAAGAGAAGAGGGATGACGTTGCCTTCAGATTTGGAACCGCTACCTGAGAATTGGTGCACCAGCGTCTTTTCGATTTCATAGTATCCGGCGGGATCGCTGCGTGGGGTCGCTGTAATCACGTTGACATCGTAGTCGGGACGGCCATAGGCCGTTTGCAGCGGGTCGACGCCGGAGACCGTGTCGCCCCGGTCAAAGGCGACTACTGAGTACCACCATTCAAAACCGTTGGTCAGGTTGGTATCGATATACGTATGCGGTATCGGTTCAGTGGGATCATCCACCCGCCAGATCGCCAGCGGTACATAATCGGGTCCCAGGCTGCCGTCGGGATGCCGCTCCAGACGACCCCAACTTTGTCCTCGATCGCTGGAACGGTATATCTTGAAACCGGCAAAGTCGGTAACCTGACTCATCGGGTCGATGCTCGCTTCCGCAGAACGGTCCCACCAAAGACGCACCTCGCCATCACCAACCAGAGCTTTCAAAACAGGTGGCTGCGGCGGTTCCGGCCCGACAAAGTGGTTGCTGTAGACCGCCTGCGCCATCTGCGCCTTCGCCAGGAAGTCAGCTTCATCATGGCCGGCGATTAGGGCAAAGCCGATCCTGATGGTCTTGCCCGATTCCAGGTTGATCCCCGAAGTGCACTGGAGATAAAACTGATCGGTCGGCGGGATCGGCTCGTCGAAAACGCCCGCCGCGATATAGGCATAGCGGTCGGCGTCATGATTCGGGACATTTTCCCATTGGCCGGTACGGAATGAGGTCATACCGATATTGTCCGGCGTCTCGATATACCTGGTGCCCATGACGCCGGTAGTTACTGTCGGCCCCCAGCCGCGATCATAGCCGTCAACATCGTAAGTCCAGGCGACATTGAGAGAAGTATCCATCGCCACCATGTCACCAAGACGGCCGTTCTCACCGGTACTGGGATCAAAACCACCAATGTCGAAATCGCAGTAGAGACCAAAAGCGAAATCGGCATAGTCGTTGTCGCTCCGGTTGGTGATTTCCAGAACAACAAAGAGGTAGTCCTCGTTATAGCTATAATTCCACTGATAGACAGTCTGTGCGATAGAAAGTCCCAGCAACGTGGAGCCCAGGGCTTCGTCGCTGAAACG
>JAGLUH010000377.1 GCA_023134875.1 Candidatus Zixiibacteriota bacterium | reverse complement strand
GTACTCCCAAAGAGATGATGTGGGTCTGGCCGCATTTCTGGTTGCCGGCAATAATCGGCGGTGTAGTTTTCGGTCTCGGCATGGTATTATCCGGGGGTTGTGTCGTCGGTTCATTGTGGCGCGCGGGTGAAGGTCACATAAAGCTATGGGCTTCAGTGGTCGGTATGATAATCGCCATGCCGCTTACCGC
Organism: Candidatus Zixiibacteriota bacterium; assembly: GCA_023134875.1. GTDB lineage: Bacteria > Zixibacteria > MSB-5A5 > CAIYYT01 > CAIYYT01 > JAGLUH01. Next base: position 9,639 of record JAGLUH010000377.1, on the reverse strand, counting down.
TAAGTATATAGCAGCACCTTTCTACGCGGCGTTGTCTCCAGGTATGAAGCAAAAAGTTTTTCTTCCTGGTGAAATAGGCTACGGGCTATCAATTCTGATATTCCTGGGTATCATACTTTTATGGTATTTGTTCGTGAAGTGGAATGAAAGAACAGGAAAGTTCTCTGCACTATAGAAGGGAGTATATGCTATTGTCATATATTCGTTTGAACCTTTACAGATTTATCCCGCATTTCCCATATCAACCTGCGAGATATCTTGTAATGGATGTCCTAACATGCTGTAATCACAGCACATTACAAGTGTGAAAGGCGCTAAATATGAGGTATCCGAGGTAGATCGTTAGGGAAAGAGGTTCTTATTGGTAAAACTTAACGTTGAGAGATGAAAAAGATGAAAAAGCTTATTTCAACCTTAGTCTTGATCGTGTTTCTTGTCTGCTTCACGGCAAATGCCAGAGCAGCTAAGATTACCATTTCAGATGATGCTTTTCTCGATATCCACGGGTTTGTGCAGGGATGGCTGTATATGCCAATAGACCATGAGGGGAAAGATGCTACCGTCATTACTGACTTCTACTTGAAGCGTGTCCGACTCCTGTTTGGCGGCCAGATAGCTCCGAATGTGAAGTTCTTTATCGGGACCCTGAACGGAGATATGGGCAAAAACGGTGACATGAAACCACGCACACTGATTGCAGATGCATGGGTGGAATATATCATTGGTGATTATTTGAAGGTCAATGCCGGTTTGCTGAAACTGCCGTTTTCCAGACACATGCAACAATCAGGTGCAAAACTGCATGGACTTGACTTCCATGGCTCATTTCTAATGAGGTCCGGAGTGGCAATTGGTCACAGGGATATGGGGGTCATGATAAGAGGACTACTGTCAGAGAAGCAAATAGACTATCGCCTCGCCGTCGTGGATGGTACAGAGTACAATAAGACAGTAATCCCGGGCGATCCCGATGCAGACCCTCCAGTGCCCGACGATACCGTGGTAACAAACGAGAACGACAGGCCACGCATTGTCGGCCGCATTGGTTACAATGCCTTTGATCCGGAACCTGGCTACTTCTGGGCAGGCACGTACCTTGGCAAGAAGAAGGTGGTCTCATTTGGTGCAAGTTTTGACATCCAACCCGGTGTCGGCGGTGATGAGGGCGATGAACTCTTTTATGCCTTCGCCTTTGATGCCTTTGTTGATATTCCCATGGAGGAAAACGGCATTGTCGGTACTCTGAATGGCTACTATTTTGGTCCTGGCGGCATAATTCCTGAGGGATACGGTTTGTGGGGTGACTTTGGATACCGCATCAAGAAAATAGAACCCCTTGTTGCGTTTGAATGGTATCAACCAGATGAAGGCGATCAAGGCAAACGTCAGGCAATTCTGGGTGGTCTGAACTGGTGGCTACATGGACACAATGTCAACGTCAAGTTTCAATTCGGCGTCGATAAACTGAACGGGGCTGATGAGTGGACAAAAACCGCAATCGTCCAGAGCCAAGTGTTTTTCTAAATTGAGTCGAGAGCCATAACTGCAAACAGCACGGCCCCTGCCCAAGCAGGGGCCGTGAGTTGTTATGGGGCGGACTTGAGTTGACACTTGCATAAGAAAGAGTAGTCATTTACCTCTGAGATACAAATCAAGAGGTAGTGATGACCACTCAACAGAAACTTGTCCAGAAGAAACTTACGTTTCTGGAACTAGGGGAATATCTTCAGAACGTATCTGAAGCTTGCCGCATAAGCGGCTGTTCCCGCCAGCACTTCTACGATATCAAGAAGGCCTACGAGAATCAAGGTTTAGAGGGGCTGAAAGAGAAGACGCGGCGTAAGCCGTGCATGAAGAACCGGGTGGCTCCGGAGATCGAACAGGCGGTGTTGCAGATGGCTTTGGAGTATCCGGACTACGGTCAGTTACGGGTATCCGGATCGGTAGCTTTGTCGTTCGATCTACCGCCTTCAGTATGCAGCTCCACCACCAGACCAGCCTTCCCCTGCGCAATCTTCATCACACAACGGACGGAAGATGTTCCTTACCAAGAAGGAACTCGCCGAATACCTCGGAATCAGCATTTTCACCATTGATTCCTGGGTCTCTGAAAGGCGAGAGATTCCTTTTGTCAAGATGGGCAAGAGAGTTATGTTCGAAATGGGCGACGTTCTTTCCTGGGTGGACGCAAAAAAAGTCCACCCCAGAAAGTATTGACATCTGCCTTTAATATAGCTCTTGTTTCTTGACTCTTGCGGGGAGTTTCATACATTGCCAAGTAAGGAAGGTTGTTGATATGGCTCTATTTAAGAAAGGTCGTACGTGGTATGTTGATTACTACGTCGACGGAAAACGCAAACGAGAAGCTGTCGGACCGAACCGCAAAATGGCCGAGAAAATCCTGATGAAGAGGAAAACGCAGATTGCTGAAAACAAATACCTGGATGTCGTCAAGAAGCCGAAAACGACTTTCGACGAGTTGGCTAAAATATATATGGATTACGCCAAAACCAACAAACTGTCCTGGACGAGAGATCAGCTCAGCATCAAGACACTAGCAACTAGTTTTGGTGGAAAACGGCTCGGTGAGATCACACCGCTGGCAATCGAGGGTTACAAAAGCAAACGCCTTAAGAAAGTCTCACCAGCTACTCTGAATCGTGAGTTGGCTTGTTTGAAACATATGTTCACTAAAGCAATCCAGTGGGATATGACCCGGACAAATCCGGTTAAGGCGGTACGAATGCTTAAAGAGAACAATGCTCGTATTCGTTATCTCACCAAAGAGGAAATAGTACGACTCTTCAATGAGCTCGACGACAGCCTAAAGCCAGTGGTAGCATTCGCACTGTATACTGGACTCAGGAAGGGTGAGATTTTGAAACTCACCTGGAATGATATTGACTTTCATCAGCAACTCATTTTTGTCAAAAACAGCAAGAATGGCGAGAAACGAGAAATCCCCTTGCCGGAACCAGTTTTTAGGAACCTGAAAGTTCTGCCAAAAAGATCAACGCACGTTTTTGACTTCGGCGAGTACAGCCGCATTGAATGTATTAGAAGAGGATTTACATCAGCTCTGAAGCGTGCAGGCATTACTGATTTCACTTTTCATGACCTGCGACACACTTTTGCCAGCCATTTGGTGATGTCGGGTGTTGACCTACTCACGGTAAAGGAGTTGCTCGGTCACAAGTCTATCAACATGACATTGCGGTATGCTCACCTGAGTCCAGATCATAAACGGAAGGCTGTCGCGTCGCTGAAGTATTTTGATGGACACTATATGGACACCATGGTGATCGGGCAAGGAGCAGGATAAGTGATAACTGATTGTTATAGAACACATTAATAATGCGGAAGAGGATGGGGCCCGGTGGCTCCCGCGGACTTCAAATCCGTTGGCGGGTGGTTGACACCCGCGGTGGGTTCGACTCCTACCCCTTCCGCCAAATAATGCTATGACCGCTTACGATTCACTGCGATTACTTCCTTCCGTAGAAGAGCTGCTGACTTCCGGCAAGTTCGCCCGCCGGATCGATGAGCTTTCCCGCCCCCTGGTGACGGCGGTAATCCGTCAGGTGTTGGCTGAGATTCGCACTCGAGTGCGTCAGGGGGAAAGACTGCCGACAACGAAACAGATCGAGACAGAAATCACCGTGCAGTTACACCGCATCAGCAAGCAGCGTATCATGCCGGTCATCAACGGCACCGGCATCTTGATACATACTAATCTGGGGCGCGCACCGCTGGGTAAAAAGCTGTTTAATCGTGTAGCGGAAAGGGTAACAGGCTACACCACGCTGGAATTCGATCTTGCCAGAGGCAAGCGGGGCAAGAGGGGCACGTTCCTTTCCTATTTGCTGACACTGCTCACCGATGCGGAAGCGGCATTGGTGGTCAACAACAATGCGGCGGCGGTATTCTTGATTCTCAACACCTTTGCCAATCGCAAGCAAGTGGTGATCTCCCGGTCGGAGTTGGTGCAAATCGGCGGCGATTTCCGCATTCCTGATATCATTCACAAGGCGGGAGCGAAACTAGTGGAGATCGGCACCACCAACAAGACCGACATGCATGACTACCAACAGGCGGTGGGCAAGAGCACAGCACTGCTGCTCAAGGTGCATCGCTCCAATTTCAGCCTGGAGGGTTTTGTTGAGGATGTGGCCACTGCTGATGTCGCCGGGATCGCCGCTAAACATGGGGTGATTTCCGTCTTTGATCTCGGCTCCGGAACCTACCATCAAACTGAGAAGTTTGGAATGGAAGCAGAGCCTAATATCACGGCGGCGTTGCGTTCCGGTGTCGATATCGTCTGCTTTTCCGGCGACAAACTGCTGGGCTCGGTACAGGCGGGTATCATCCTGGGTAAACGCGAGTTGATCGACAAGATGAATAGGAACCCGATTTATCGCGTCCTGCGACCCGATAAGCTGACTATCGCCATGGCGGAAGAGACTCTCCTTGCCTACTTGAAAAAGACGGACAGGGAGCTTCTGCCCCTCTGGGGGATGATTTCACTGCCGATTACCAGACTGCGAAAGCGAGGTATGGCAATCAAGAAAGCGCTCGCTGATACTCACCTGCAAATCAAGGTCGTCAAGTCGGCGGCGACGCCGGGTGGGGGGTCTCTGCCGGGAGGTAGTATGCCCTCGGTGGCGCTGGAGATAATCCCGCCGGAAAGAGTAAGCGCTTTTACGCGCCGTCTCTTGGATGCTGACCCGCCTCTTATCGGTTATGTCGAAGATGATAAATTATACCTTGATCTGCGCACCATTCCTGAAACTCAAGATGATACTGTAGTCGGGATCCTGCGCAAGACAAACTAATGTACACGATAGCCACCGCCGGACATATCGACCATGGCAAGTCGGCGCTGGTTAAGGCACTGACCGGCACTGATCCTGATCGTCTCCCCGAAGAGAAACGCCGTGAGATGACAATTGAACTGGGGTTCGCCTCGTTCAAGCTATCCACCGGCGATGAAGTGGGGATCATCGATGTGCCGGGACATGAGAGATTCATCAAGACGATGATCGCCGGCGTGGGCACACTTGACCTGGTTGTGTTCGTCGTCGCCGCCGATGACGGCTGGATGCCGCAGTCGCAGGAGCATCTGGCGATCCTGAAGTACCTGGGGCAGAGTCGCGGGCTGATTGTCCTGACCAAGGTCGACCTCGTGGAGCCTGACTGGGTGGAATTGGTTAAGAGCGATATCAGGTTGAAAACCGCGGACAGCTTCCTGGCTGATGCCGAGATAATCGAGTTCGCCGCCGTCGACAATCGCAATCTTGACAAGATCAAAGGTGCAATTGAATCCCTGTTGCGGCAATCGGAACGGCGTGAGCTGCTCGATTCCGCCCGCCTTTTTGTCGACCGCGCCTTCACTATCGCCGGTACTGGCACCGTGGTGACCGGTACCCTGCGCGAGGGGAGTGTGGCGGTCGGTCAGGAACTGGTGCACCATCCCTCCGGCGAGAAAGTCAGGGTCAAGAACCTGGAAAGTTTCTATTCACACCTGCAAAAGGCGGATGCTGGTATCCGCCTGGCGGTGGGACTGCAATCTGTCAGTCGCGATGAGATCAGTCGTGGTGATGTGCTTTACCATCCCGCACATCTGGAGACTGTCGATCGACTCGGCGTGAAACTCTACTTTGAAGAGAAGCAGGCGCATCATGTCAGGCACAATCGCCGGGTTCTCTTCCTGCATGGCACCGGCGAGATTGCCGGCAAGTTGATCATCCCCGCCAATAAGCTGACGACAGAGGATGGGGCAATTATTGCTGTTCTCCATCTGGCAAAGCCGGTGATTACTAAAGTGGGTGACAGGTTCATTCTCCGATTGCCAACGCCCTCCTTATTGATGGCCGGTGGCGTAGTGATTGATCCGGCAGGGGCAAGGTTCAAACGAAGCGCTATGGCAGGATGGCAACTACTCCGGGCGGCCGCGACTATGGAGACTGCCGATCTAATTGAGTACCAGCTTGAAGTAAACAAACTTCTTGCGGAGGAAAACCTGCTGCAACAGTCGCTCTTTTCCGCTGAGGTGATTGCCGCAGCGGTTGCCGACATGATCGAAGGCAAGCGAATTCTGAAACGCGGGAAGTATCTAATTGCAGGAAATGTGTGGGATGCTTTGAGTGAGGATACCTTGTCACTCATCAGGAAATTCCACGATCAATACCCCCATCTGGAAGCGATGCCGCTGGCGCAACTGCAAGCGGAGCTTGACTGTCCGGAGACACTGTTTGAGCTGGTTATCGACAACCTGATCTTGCAGGATAAGCTCTCCCGTTTCGACGCCGGCGTTAAACTGAAATCATATTCCGCTGATCTGAAGGGCGAACTGGCGCAGATAAAAGAGGAAATCATTGCTCGCTTAAACGATAAATCACGTCCGGCCATCGCCCGCAAGGACATCTTCACCACCCATAAACGGGCAAACGAGGTCTACGCCTTCCTCAAGCAACGGAATCAGGTTATCGAAATCGGCGACCTCGTATTCCTGCGGGAAACCTATGACAGGCTGGTGTCGCAGGTGGTGGAGTTAATCAAAGCGAAAGGCAAAGTCACGGTAGCCGATACGCGTGATACCACCGGCACCTCACGCAAGTATATTATGCCGATTCTGGAGGAGATGGATCGGCAGCAGATCACCAGACGTGACGGCGACTACCGAGTACTGATTAGATGAGGGAATTGGCAAAACTCTTTTACGGCGGCCATATCTACACGATGTCGGCGCGCCGGCCTGTCGGTGACGCCATGATTGTCGACGGCGACCGGGTCGCCTGGATCGGTTCGGCGGCTCAGTTGTCGGCGGTACCGTCGGACAGCTATGAGATGATCGACCTTGAGGGTGGCACGATCCTGCCCGGCTTCATTGATTCGCACACACACCTTTGCACCTGGGCATTGTCGCTCAAAGACATCGATCTGGATGGCGTATCCTCCTACGCTCAGGCACTGCGGGTTGTCAAGAGTCATGCCGATAAACGGCGTGCCGGTGACAAGAGCTGGTTGACCGGCAAAGGCTGGCAGAAGGAGCAATGGCGCGATATTCGCTGGCCCCATAAATCTGACCTGGACAAAATCGTCCCCGACCGGCCAGTGGCGCTGTTATCCAAGGATGGACATCTCCTCTGGGTTAATTCGCAAACGCTGGCGCTAGCGGACATCAATCGCAACACGCCCGACCCGGAGAGCGGCATTATCGACAAGGACGAAAACGGTGAACCGACCGGCATCCTCAAGGAGAAAGCCGCCTGGCAGGTGCTGGCTCTCGATCCGGGGCCGGGTCGCCGCCGGTCACGCCAGGCTTTGCGGGATGGCATTGCCCTGATGTTGCAGAAAGGCTGTGTCGGTGTTACCAATTTCGACTATACTGATGGTTTCGATCTCTTACAGTCTCTTGATATTGAAGGCAAGCTGCCGGTGAAAGTGGTACAGTATCTGCCGTCCAACTATATCGATGACGCGGTGCGCCTGCGGCTGCGATCAGGGTTCGGCTCAGAATATCTGAAAATAGGCGGGATCAAGTTGTTTGCCGACGGCGCCTTAGGTTCGCAGACCGCCGCGTTGCTAAAGCCATACCGGGGTTCCCGCACTAATCGTGGGATCGAGGTGACCAGTGCCGTCGATTTGAAACGCTTGGTTAGAGTATGCACCCGCGCCGGTCTTGCTTGCGCAATTCATGCCATTGGTGACCGAGCTAACCGAAATGCGCTGGATGCTATCCAAGCCGCCGGTCGACAGGTGACGAAAAAATATCGGCATCGCATCGAGCATTGCCAGATAGTGTCGCCGGCGGATATCAAGAGATTCGCTGAGCTTAATATAATTGCTTCCATGCAGCCTACTCATGCCACCGCTGACCTTGATCTGATGAAACGCTACCTGGGCCATCGCCGCTATGATTCTTTCCGCTGGCGCACCCTGATCAACCTCGGTGTTACCGTACCCTTCGGTTCCGATGCGCCGATTGAACCGCTCGATCCGATTGCTGGCATTTATGCTGCCGTTGTCGGCAGGCGCTCCCCAGGTGGAAGCTGCTTCAATCGCAAGGAGCTCTTAACTATGGAAGCGGCTGTTCATGGGTTTACCGTATCAGGCGCGCAGGCAATAGGACAGGAAAGGATACGAGGAAGTCTGGAACCGGGTAAGAAAGCGGATTTTGTGATTCTTGATCGTGACCTGCTGCATATCAAACCTGCGGAGATACTCAAGACCAAAGTGATGGCGACTTTCATTAACGGCAGGAAGATGTATAGCCGGCAGGGCTTTCTGGAATAGGAAAGGTGAGGAAGAGATGACGTTGAAAGCGACTCTGGCAGGGATAACGATTTTCGTAATTGCAGCAGCAGCGTCCGTATATCCTGAGGCCGTCACTAAGTTGTATTTGCCCCAAGGAGGTAGCAACTGCCGTGACGGGAGCCGACTTTTGGTCTACGGGTTTGAATTTATGAACCGGATAACTGCTGTCGATGTTTCGCCCGCGGCGGCAACCGTCTTTGCCAATGCCGATCAAAGTGAGGTGTGGGTGTTCTCTCCGTGTGATACCCATGTTGATATTATCAACACCGTCACTGATCGGCTTAAACGGCGAATAGATGTTGGCCTGATAGCATCTGACGCCGCTTTCTCCGCAGATGGTAAATACTGCTTCATGACCGGCCATACTGGAGACTATCATACAACAGAGAGTAACATCATCGTAGTCGACTGTGAAACCTACGACGTGACAGACACGATTGAAGCCGCTCGTGATCCTGTATCAGTAGTGGTTACATCTGACGCGAAGTATCTCTATTATCCTTCCCGCTCCGGTGGCAGCGTGGGTAAAATCGCAATCCCTGAGTTCGAGGAAATCGCGATTATTCCGGTTGGCTTCGAGCCGGTTGATCTGGCTTTAACTGCTGACGGTAACTATCTCTTTGTCGCCTGTCGCGGTCTTGACTCTGGGACACGGGGTGGCACGCAGGTAAGTGTAATAGATGCCAGGACCGATCAGCTTTGTTGGATATTCAACGACCTGGGGGGTAGTCCGATCTCGCTAACCATAACGCCGGGGAGTGCGGCGATGATTATCTGCTTTGCTGATCCCCTTCCAGAAACCGGTGAGAATGTGGTGCTCTTCGATCTGGATATCAGCGCCGATCTGATCTCGCTGGCGCGCCGCACCGGCTGGTCACTTGGCAGATCGCCGACCGCCGGCTTTATTGCTCCCGGCGGCGACTACTGGTTTGGTTGCGATCCTGAAGGTGGCGGACTGATCGGTATCGATCTGACGGCCGACACCGCCGTGCATTTGCTGTCCGGTACAGATAAGCAATATCCGGCCCAAGTAGCCGCAGTTACCATTGACATTGACGAAAGTCTGGCCATCCTGGAGGCAGAGATCGCAGCAGCGACAGATTCGACAACATTGCCGAATAGCTATCTTGATATCGCCTATCTCCTCCAGATGGTGGGTCGTGAAAACGATATGGTCGCCGCTTGTCAGAGGATCGTGGATGATTTTCCGACAAGCTTTGCCGCTGTCACCGCGCAACTGCGGCTGGCGGATATCTGTTATAAAGATCGACTTTTCAGTCAGTGCGCCAACTATACGCGGACGGCATTGCATCAGTATCGCGA
>JAGLUH010000376.1 GCA_023134875.1 Candidatus Zixiibacteriota bacterium | reverse complement strand
CTGGCGCTTCTCGCGAAGCGATTTGATAAGGATTATCTCAAGGTGCTGGCCGACGTATATCTGCAACTTTCGGTACACCGCCCGGAGATGGTGGAATTCTACTACCAGCTCGGCCTGATGCTGCGACATCAGGATCAGAAAAAGCTGACCCGGAGATGCTTCAACGAAGCCAGGAATCAACTAGTTAAGCTTGGCGATGGTGAGTTGCGACGGCTTATGGAAGCGCGCTTGCAGTTAGCCCTGGATGAGAGCTCGACACTCTATGAGATCAAATGGCGCAAGGAGAAGTTCGTTATTGACGGTCTCCTGTCTGAATGGGAGAGATTTAAGCCACTTGCGTTTACTACCGATCGGCAACTAAGCTATGGCGACGACTTGTGGCTTGGTATCCATGATCTGTCGGGGAAAATCTACCTGGCGCGCACCAACAGCGACCTCTATATCGCCGGCGTGATTACTGATGATGTCCTGTTGCGCCCCGATGGAGATGGTGGCGATTTTGTCGGTATCTATTTCGATCTGCGCCCCACTGCTGCCGCCTTTCACACCCGCCAGTCGGAAGCAGGCGACGGCTGTTTTCTTCTTCGAGTCTGTTCACCGGATGCCGAGACCCCGAAAGCATCGCTGGAATTGAACGTTTCCACTGCTTATCAGATCAGCAGTATGCGAACCGAGCATGGCTATACCTTCGAGATGAAACTTCCGCTCAGCCTGTTCGGTGCATATCTGCCGGAAAAGAAAAAGCGCTTCGGCCTCGGTGTGCAATTGGTTGATTTTGATACCGGCGGTGATATCGAGCGAGTCAAGGCGATGGGGTTTTTGCTGCCTGCGACCAGGGGCGACGACAAACTACAACCACAGTTGTTTGGTTTTGGTCGTTTCTAATCTGAATGCTCAAGGAGCAGCGACCCTTTGTATTGTGCATGATAAGTGGCCACAGGAACATAATCAGTAGGTTAAACAGGGTACCGCACTCCCCCTTGGGGCGCGAACGATTTCGCCACCCCGGAGGCGTGGCGTACTCGTTGTAGGTCAAAACTCTTCTGGTTCTGATAACTCATCTCTCGTCTGTTGGCGAGACTTGTCTACCTCAGCCGCAGGGTTACGATCTCTCGGCAGGCCGCTTGATCTACACGCTTATCGGTCAAGCCAGGCAAACGAGGTTACCGGTGGGTCGCCGCCTATGACTGTTCCTGCAATTGAGAAACCATGAGACTTAAGAAAGCTCTTTATGTCAAATGGTGGTGTATCTTGTGAGCGGCTGCCGTAAGCGCCGATGATAAGCCGCCCTCCCGGACAAACCACGCGCGAAAGTAACCGTTCCACATATTCTTCAAGGAATCCCAGCGGCACACAATCGTAGAGCGTGTACACATATCGGTATTTCTCCGGCGGGCGCCAGTCCCAGGCGTTGCCGACATAAAAGTTCGACCGATACTCTGGCAATCGCCTCTTCGCAAGTTCAATCAGCTTAGCGCCGTAATCAAGGCCGAAGGGCGTCAGCTTAATCCCGCGTTTCCCACCCCAGGCCCGCAGGCACTCCAGGAGGAATCCGTTGGCGCAGCCGATATCGAGCAGTTCGCCATCCGTTTCGATTGCCTCCAGGATCGGCTCTCGCTCCAGGCGCCAGCGCTCGGGGCCGCCGGAGAAACCGGATTGACGAATGGGGTCATCGGTGGCCAGGTAGGATTCCTCAAGCGATTTAATCAGCTCAAGAAAGCTGTCCGGAAGTTTTCTGTTTGTAATCACTATATAAAGCTACCTGTTGCATAGAGTTGGCGCACGTGGGCGTGCACCAACCACGGTGTTATTGCCAATCACTACAGGCTTTATTCTCATTGTGTCCGTTCACAATCGCATCCGTCGGAAATAATCTTTAGTGGCGGTGATCACCCTGGGGGAGAGGAGCAGCGTACCGACGACCGTCGGGATTGACATCAGGGCGAAACCGGTGTCGAGGATATTGATGGCGGTATCCTGTGTCCAGATGGCATCGGGGATCAGGCTGAAAATGTAAACATAGACATAATAGCTTCCGAATCGGCTACCGAAGAGATAGATCGCACATTTCACGCTGTAGTAGGAATATGAAACCATGGTGGAGACTGAGAAGAGAATGACTACGAGAGTCATGATATAACCGCCGATTACCGGTATCGCCCGGTCGAAAACACTTACTGTCATCACCGCACCGTCAGCGTCAACACCGACACCGGTAGAGAGGATCACGAGCGCAGTCATGGTACAAACGATATGTGTGTCAAAGAAGGGTCCCAGCATGGCGATCAAACCCTCGCGTACCGGCTCTTTGGTTTTGGCGGCGCCATGCGCCATCGGCGCAGTACCCATACCCGCCTCGTTGGAGAACGCGGCGCGGCGCACGCCGGTAATCAACACTTCCCGAAACGCCACACCAGCGACACCACCGACTACCGCCTTACCGGCAAAGGCGGCGTTGACAATCGAGGCAAGAATCCCCGGCACGGCGGCGGCGTTACTCAGGATCACAAAGAGCGCTGAGAAGAAGTAGAGTAAAAACATCGCCGGCACGATCCTGCTGGTAACCTTGCCGACTCGGACGATTCCGCCCAGGATAACGACGCCGACCAGAGTAGAGCAGACGATGCCGGTGCCGAGACGGTTGATTTCCCAGTGATCGTGCAGAAGACTGGAAAGCTGATTGATCTGAAAGAGCGCCAGACAACCGATCATCCCGCACAGCGCGAACATCACCGCCAGCGGCTTACCCCATCTTCCCAGACCGACCTCGAGAAAATACATCGGCCCACCCTGGACGACACCATTCTCATCTTCTTTGCGATACAAGCAGGCAAGTGTGCAGGTGAAGAACTTGGTTGACATTCCCACCAGACCGGCGACCCACATCCAGAAGATTGCTCCCGGGCCACCCATGCTGACCGCAATCGCCACGCCAGCGATATTACCCATGCCGAGGGTTGCCGACAGCGCCGAGGTTAGTGCCTGGAAGTGGCTGATTTCGCCTGGGTCGTCTTTCTTGTCGTAGATACCGCGCAGGATTTGCAGGGCGTGCCTGGCGCCGCGAAAGGGCAAAAACCGGCTGGCGATAGTGAAATAGGCACCCGCAGAAATCAGCAGGATAACCAGCGGCAGACCCCAGGTCAGGTCGACCGCTGCCGCCCAAAATCTGTCAAAAAGCTCCAATTCGACTCCTGTCTCTGCTTGACAATTCCGCTTAAACGATTGAAATTACATACAGTTGCCAATATAGAGCGCCAAGCACTAATGGCAACGTAAAAGGGCTTGCCAAGCCGGAAACCAAGCGTTGATGTCAAAAGCGCACAACTTTTGATAACTCTCAACAAGATACGTGGCAGGCGGGACGACTGCCTTCCAGAAATTGAGAAAAGGGGCAGACTTGGACACCTGTTAGCCAAAGAAGAGTGAAGAAATTGCGTTTTTGACGTTGATTGGCGAAATCGTAAATATCGAATATTTTCGGAAAAGCTCCATTATTTGGAAAAAATCACTTGACATTGAAGATTTTTCTTTGATATTAAAGGCAAGCGGGAGTTTCAGCGGACTTACCATAAGTTAGTACCGCATAGGGTAGTAATCTTAAAGAAATACAAAAATTTTTAATCGCACATTTTGTGGGTTAATGACTAACCAAGTTATGTCAAATGTTCACTTTAATATTCTTGGGAGGTAGCGCCTATGGTAGGTTTTGGCTGGGTATTCAGCTCAGCTCATTTGCTTTTATCGCAACGGGTAAAGCATTAAACGTTTACAATGAAAGGTGAGTAAATGATTGGAAGAAAAAAGACTCTGACGATTTTGCTCTCACTACTGCTCGTTTGCGGCTTGGTTCTGATTGCTGTTGGTAGAGAAGTGCCGGTAAAAACCGACTACAAGGTCTCTCCGAATGCTACTCCCGATCCCAACTGGGAGCTGAAACAGCAGCAGACCGCAGACCACGAGGATGGCTGGGTACCCCCTGCCAACGACGAGTCTGTGCCTCCGGAGATCATGACGATCAGGTCAACCGTTCCGGCCGATGTCAGGAACAACCCCTTCCCCGGGGCTGGAGGCGTGAGCAAGGACTTCGATCCTAAGACCGATATCCTGTTCGAAGGATTTGAAGATGGCGTGATGCCACCTCCGGGACCTCCGCCATGGACAGTGGTTGTTAATAACGCCTACACGTGGGCGATTGACGACTATAATCCTTATGCCGGCTACTACGACGCGTCGTGCGAATACGACCCGTATTACACCGGCCAGCAGGATGAGTGGATGATCAGTCCCTCAATTGATCTCACCAGCAAGGCTGACTGGTATCTCGACTTCTACTGGATGGGCAGCTACTACTGGAGTGTCGATCCCTACGACAACTACGACCTGAACGTGTATATCTCCACCGACGGTGGTTCCAACTGGACCTATCTCTGGAGCGAGAATGACGTTGGTGTATTCGACAGCTGGACCTGGTATAATCAGAACATCCCTCTCGCCGCTTATTCGGCCTACAACGACGTAAAGATCGCTTTCCAGTATGACGGCTATGACGGTGCCCAGTTCTGCGTTGATGACATCTCGGTCAACGATGCCGAAGCGCCGATAGGTCGTTGCTGTTACGGCGATCCCCAGGCTCCGAGTTGTGCGGATATCACCGAGGCCGAGTGTCTTGACGCTCCGTATAACGGAACCTGGACTCAGGGCTTGAACTGCAATGACGATCCCTGCCCGCTTCTGCCGCCGAACGATGATTGTCATGACGTTACGCCGCAGCTTCTGCCGTACACCTTCACCGGCAACAACGAGGCTGCCACCTATGACACCTATTGTCAGTGGTTCGGCGACTATCCGAATGTCTGGTTTGCCTTCGAGCTGACCGAGTGCATGGATGTGACCATTGAGTACTGCGGTTGCCCGGCTGGCTGGGCCAACGGCTGGTTGAACCTGGTCACCGACTGTGATTGCCCCGACGGCACCCTGCTCAGTTACACCAGCTATGACTGGGGCTGTGCCAATGGTAACTTTAGGATTTACTTTAACCTTCTTGATGCCGGCGTCTATTACTATCCGGTGATGCTCGATCCCGGCAACGGTGCGGTTGGTGATTACTCCATCTATGTCCATGGTGTGCCCTGCCCGCCTCCGACTCCCGGCGACAATTGCACCGACCCATTCCCGGTCACGATCGGTCTCGGTGATCTGCGCTACACCATTGCCGATCAGTACACTTGCGGCCGACTCAACCACTACAGCGAAACCTGCCTGGGCTCGTATGACGGCGGTGAGGACTTGATTATCGAGCTGTACGTCACCGATGATATGACGGTCGACATTACGCTCGATCCCAAGGGCACGACCTGGAGTGGTATGGCCATCGACGATGTCTGTCCGCTCAGTTCCGGTTCCGGCGACTGTATGGGCAAGGTCACCAGCTCATCCGGTGATCCGAAGACTATTCCGGGCGTTGACCTGGCTAAAGACACCTACTACTACATCATGGTCGACACCTGGCCGACTCCTGACTGCATACCTGATCTTGATGTAATCATCACCCTGGCTGCCGGCGGTCCAGAAAACGACGACTGCGCGGATGCCACTGCGATCGGCGACGTTACGAACTTGGCCTTTACCACTGTTGGCGCCGGCTTTGACGGCGGCGGCTCCTGTCTGTCCTCGCCGAATATCTGGTACTGTTACACCGCTACCTGTACCGGCAACGCGACCATCAGTCTCTGTGGTTCTTCGTACGACACCAAGCTGGCTGTCTATGAGGGCTGCGCCTGCGATCCGCTGGGCGGCGAGCTTTGTTGTAATGACGACGCCTGCGGCCTGCAATCCGAGTGCAAAGTCGCCGTCGTTGCGGGTCAGGAGTACCTGATCGAGGTTGGTGGCTACGGCAGCAACACCGGTGCTGGTGTGTTGACTACCAGTTGTCTGGAGGCGCAGGACCCGCCATACAACGACGAGTGTCAGAACGCCAACATCCAGACGGGACCGTACCCGGTCACTGTTACCGGCGACAACAGCTGGTCGACCAACGAGGTTCCTGATTGTCTCGGCGATTGTGGCCATGCCTGGGAAGCCTTCACGATCGATGAGCAGCTGGATGTGACGATCGACTTCTGCGGCACCACTCCGAACTTTGAGTTGATTTACATCATCATCTTCGACGAGTGTCCCTGCGACGCCGCTTCCGAGCCAGTCTTTGCCGCTGCTACCGACTGGAATCTCTGCGGTGGTGACGGCAATGTCACGATGTACTACCCTGCTCTGCCAGCCGGTACTTACTACATTCCGGTGCTGTCTTGCCATCCGGACTACCCGACTCACTACTACGAAGGCCCGTACACCATAACCATCAACGCTGAGGAGTTAGATTACTGCGACGCCTCGGGTGGCTGTGATGAGTACATTTATCACGTCGTCTTCAACCCTGATATCACCATCAACAACTACTCCGGCTGCGAAGGTTATGGCAACTTCCTGCACCTCTCCACCGATGTCGAACCGGGCGAGTCTTATGCCCTGATGATCGAGCTTGGGGGCGCGTGGAGTTCCGATGAGACGGCTGTCTGGATTGACTTCGACCAGAGCAAGACCTTTGATGAGGACGAGCTGGTTCTTTACGGCTACGGTTATGGTCCGTTCAATGAGACAGTCCTGATTCCGGCAGATGCCCCGTTTGGTGAAACTCGCATGAGAGTGCGTCTGACCTGGAACGCGACCGCGGTTCCCTGCGGCCACACCAGCTATGGCGAGGCCGAGGACTACACGATAAACATCATCTGCGTTCCGGCTGATAGCGAAGTCGGCATCGGTACGGATCCGATCTGGATGTACTATCAGTTCACGATCGATCCGGAGCATAGCGAGGTCGATCTCTACATCGCACCTGACAATGTCGGCGGCCCAGCCGCGTCTACGATCGATCTGACTTCGATCATGATCAACGGCATCAGTGTACCCGGTACCCTGGTTGGTCCGATTGCAGGCTTCAGTTGCGACCAGACGGTTCT